>NZ_JBOHGB010000057.1:0-39186 GCF_050699935.1 Actinophytocola sp. | reverse complement strand
CGCGGCCGCTGCACGACGCGGTCCGCCGTCTGGCCCGCCGGGCGCGCATCGCGCTCGGCGACGGCCCCGTGCCGCGCGAGACGCTCGACCCGTTCACCCCGCGCGAGCGGTCGGTGCTCGGCCTCGTGGCGCTGGGCCGGACGAACCGGCAGGTCGGCGAGGAGCTGTACATCAGCGAGAAGACGGTCAGCGTGCACCTGTCGCGGATCATGGCGAAGCTCGGCGCCACCAGGCGGGCCGAGGCCGTGGCGATCGCCTACGACAAGGGACTGCTGGAGGAGACCCCGTAGGCTGCCCGCCGTGGACGCGTGCGACTGCTGGCTGTGTGCCGGCCCCGGCGGGCTGGGCTCGCGCGAGGTCAACATGGTGTGGCAGGTGCAGGAGCACGGCTGGAGCGTGGTCGCGGTCGCGGCGGAGCACGAGCTGCCGGGGTGGGCGTACTCGGTCGGCATGGGGCACACGCTGCGCGGGCCGGAGGTCTGCATGTTCGGCCTGCGCGGGCGGGACATGCACGCCTGGCTCAACGCGGTGGGCCAGCAGGTCCGCGCCGGCCAGCCGCTGCGTGCGAACGAGGAGCGGCGCGGCGTGCTGGACGGGTTCCCCGTGCTGCCCCGGCCGGTGCACCCGTCGTGGTTCGGCGACATGTTCGGGCTGGCGCTGGACTTCTACCGCGGGTCGACGCCGCGGATGATGCAGCTGATCTGGCCGGACCGGCGCGGGGTGTTCCCGTGGCAGCCGGGTGCGGGGGAGCGGTGCCGTGCGGACCAGCCGTGGCTGTGGCTGCCGAAGGACGACCACCCGCCGGGGCCGTGGACGCGGCTCGCGGAGCTGGACGACTCGCCGTTCCCGGACACGCCGATCGACGAGCTGGTGGTCGGCTCGCGGCGGGTGATCAGCGGTGAGGCGCCGATCGCGGGCATCGTGCACACGCACGCCGGCCGCTGGGAGTTCCTCGACGCGCCGGGGTCGGATGATCTCGACACGGTCCACCTGCGGCACCTGGTGTCCGACCACCCGCACATCCGGGACTTCGCGGACCTGCCACGCGGCCACGCGGCCTGGCAGGAGCCGGACGGCAACTGGTCGCGTGCGCCCGTGCCCAGTGACCACAGAGGACAGTGAGCCCGGCTTTCGGCGCGACACAGGTATGTTCGGGGCATGGCCGTACCGCTCGTACACCGCACCACCGGTGCCGCCGGCGGGCCGCCCGTGGTGCTCCTGCACGGTCTCGGCGAGAACGCCGGCACCTGGGAGCGGTTCGCCGCGGAGCTCGCCGCGAGCCGCACCGCGATCGCGCTCGACCTGCGCGGACACGGGAGCAGCCCGTGGCCGGGCCAGTACACAGTGGACGCGATGGCCGACGACGTGCTGGCCTTCCTCGACGGTGTGCCCCTGGTGGACCTGGTCGGCCACTCGATGGGCGGGTACGTCGCGGCGCTGGTCGCGGCCCGGTACCCGGAGCGCGTCGGGCGCCTGGTCCTCGAGGAGACGCCCGTGCCACCGCGCGACGGCGACCCGCTGCCCGATGACAACCCGCCGACCGAACCGGACGGTCCGCTGGCCTTCGACTGGCACGCCGTGACCCCGATGCGCCGGGGCCTCCGCGCGCCGAACCCGTTGTGGTGGCAGGGCATCGAGCACGTGTCGGCACGCACGCTGTGGATCAGCGGCGGCCCGTCGAGCCATCTCGACCCGGCCCGCGTGGCGATGGTGGCGGCGACCATGCCCGCCGCCACCATCGTGACGATCCCGGTCGGTCACCTGGTGCACACCGACGCGCCGGACGAGTTCGCCCGCGCCGTGCTCCCGTTCCTCTCCGCCGACGGTGAACCGGAATCGCCGTGAGCGAACGGGCCTGACGCGGTCGCCGCCTGCTGGCGTCCGAAGTGGACGATGCGGTCCCGGCAGCCGCCGCTAGTCCTTCTTGTCGTCCCGCTCCCCGGTCAACTCGGGAGCCGGGGGAGCAGCGGGCAGGTCACGCAGGCTCGACGCTCCCGGCTCCGGTGCTGAGGCTTCCGGCTCCGGTGAATCCGCTGCCCGCGGCGCTTCCGGCGCGGGTGGTGCTTCCGATGCGGGCGCCTCACCGGTGGAGTCCTCCGCGGGCGACTGCTCGGGCAAGGGCTCGGGCGACGGCTCCGTGGGCGCCGGCTCGGGCGCCGGCACGGGCGAGGGTTCCGTGGGCGCCGGCGACTGCGGCACGTCTGGTGTCGACGCGGCTGGTGTTGGCGCGGCTGGTTCCGGCGCGGCGCCGGGTTGCTCGCCGACGGATGGCTCGGTGGCCGGCGGCGGGATCTCGGTGGGGTCGTCGGGGGCGACCGGGGTGGTGCGGGGTGGGGCCTCGGGCTGGCCCGGGGTGAGCGCGTTCCCGATGTTCTCGGACGCCGCCAGGGCGGCCGAGGCGCCGGGCGGGGACGAGGCACCCGGAGCGGCGGGTGGGGCCGGCACCTCGGTGGGTGTGTCGGCAGGCGCGTCGGTGGGTGCCTGGGTGGGTGCCTCCGTGGGCGCATCCGCCGGGGCGACCGTGGTCCGCTGCGTCACCTCCGCGTCGTCCGATGTGGACGGTTCAGGAGTCGCGGCCGGTGGCGTGGTGCCGGCGGCGGGCGTGGCCGGCGAAGCGGCTGCGACCGCCGCCGCGTGGGCGCCTGGCTGTGCAGGGCCGGCGGGCCCGGCCCCGGTGGGGACTGCCGACGCCGGCCCGCCGGCTCCGGGGGCGACAGGCTGGGGGCCGACGGCCGGCTGGGTGCCCGTCATCGGGCCGTACGGCATGGGGAAGCCCATCCTCGGCGTACTCGGCTCCACACGGGCCGGCCGCCGGTGCGCCAGGATCAGCGCGACCACCCCGAACACGATGCCGGCCACTGGCAGCCACAGCCCCCAGCCCGTCGTGAACTCGATGCTCTCCCCGGCATCCAGGGGATAGTCGTTCCACGATTGCAGATCCTGCAGCGTCTGCAGCACCTGCAGGAACATTGTCCCCGTCAGCGAACCCAGCCCCAGCGACAGGAACAGCCGCGTCGCCGTCGTCCACCGGGTGAAGGCCAGGACCGCGCCCGCCCCGAGCAGCACTGTCGCCAGTATCAGCGTGAGGCCGGACAGCAGGCTCACGTCCGGGATCTCGCCGTTGCGCTCCACGCCCCACCACTTGATCACGTACCCGCTGGGGTCGTGCACCACCTCGCGGACGGGCGCGAACGAGCCCCCGATCGTGAGCCCGGCGGCGATCAGACCCGCGCCACCGGCGAGCACACCCGCTATCGGGCGCGCGCGGCGTGGCGGGCGAACATACGGCGGCAGGACCTGCGGGTGCGGGGGCGGGTAGGGGGGACGCATAGACGGCTGAGTCACGGCACGAATGATGCCAGTGATGACCACGAACGGTGTCCGGAAGGGGGCCGCAACACGCGGCGGAGCGCGAGAACCGTCCGGCGCGAGAAGCATTGCTCCCGCAAACGTCACATTTCACGCGCGATGCCCTCTATTACGCGTAGTGGCGGTTGGCCCGAGCGAGGGCCGGGCCAACCGCTACCTACCGACACCGCCGTTCAGCACGAGCGCCTTCCACTCCGCGAGCAAAGCGGTACTGCGTGCCGGATCCCCGCCGATCATCGCGTCCAGCGCCAGGCCGCGGACCAGGTTCACGGTCAGCAGCAGCACCGTCCGCAGGCGGGCCTCGTCCACCGACGGGCCGGCGATCCGGCGGTAGAACTCGAGCGTCTGGTGGCCCAGCTCCCGGTCGACCGGCAGCAGGCTCCGGCGCAGCTCCTCGTCGGTCCGCGCCGCCACCCACAGCTCCACCGCCGCTGTCGACAGTGTTCCCGAGTACGCGCGCCACAGGAGGTCGATGCCCTCGTCGAGCCGCTCCGGGCTGGGCGGCAGGTCCGACGTCGCCGCCATGATCTCCTCGCCGAGCCGCGCGAACAGGTGCTCCAGCGCGCCCGTCATCAGCTCCGCCTTCGTCGTGAAGTGGTGCTGCTGCGCCCCGCGCGACAGGCCCGCCCGCCGGCAGATCTCGTGCACGCTTGTCCGCGCGTAGCCCTGCTCGACCAGGCACGAGATCGTCGCGTCCAGCAACAGCTCCCGGGTGCGCTCGCTGCGTTCGGCCTGGGTGCGGTGCCGGGTCGTCGGAGTCGCCATGGCGGGTCTCCTCGTTGCTTTACGTGCAGAGGTGCACGCAGGTACATTCGACCGGGACTTTACATGCCATCCGGATTGTTTTTGGAGCCTCCATGCCGCTCACCCAGCGCTCGTCCTGGCTCGACGGCGAGAACAGAGCCGACCTCGACAGCTTCCGCGAGCTCGCCCACTCGTTCTGCCAGAAGGAGCTCGCGCCCAACCACGAGCGCTGGTCGCAGGCCAAGCAGGTCGACCGCGAGCTGTGGCACAAGGCGGGCGAGGTCGGCCTGCTGTGCCTGTCGATCCCCGAGGAGCACGGCGGTGGCGGCGGCACCTTCGCGCACGAGGCGATCCTGCTGGAGGAGCAGGCGAAGGCCGGCGACGACGCGTGGGGCAACGCCGTGCACAGTGGCATCGTCGCCCACTACCTCGCGAGCTGCGGCACCGAGGAGCAGAAGCAGCGCTGGCTGCCCAGGCTCGCGTCCGGCGAGCTCGTCGGCGCCATCGCGATGACCGAGCCCGGCACCGGCTCGGACCTGCAGAACGTCCGGACCAAGGCGATCCTGGACGGCGACCATTACATGCTCAACGGTGCCAAGACGTTCATCACCAACGGCGCCCAGGCGGGCCTGGTCATCGTGGTCGCCAAGACCGACCCCGAGGAGACCGCGAAGGGTGTGTCGCTGCTCGTGCTGGAGACCGAGGGCGCGGACGGGTTCCGCCGCGGCCGCGTGCTCGACAAGGTCGGCATGCACGGCCAGGACACGTCCGAGCTGTTCTTCGACGACGTCCGCGTGCCGGTCGAGAACCTCCTCGGCGGGTCGGAGGGGCAGGGGTTCGTCCAGCTCATGCGGCAGCTGCCGCAGGAACGGCTGATCATCGCCGTGTCCGCGGTCGCCGCGATGGAGGCCGCCGTCGAGCAGACCATCGCCTACACGAAGGAGCGCACGGCGTTCGGCCGCGAGATCTTCAAGTTCCAGAACACGAAGTTCAAGCTCGCCGAGTGCGCCACCGAGGTCGCCGTGGCCAAGGCGTTCCTCGACCAGTGCATCGAGCGCCACCTCGAGGGCGAGCTGGACGTGGCCGGCGCGGCGATGGTCAAGTGGTGGACCACCGACCGGCTCTCCCGGGTCGCCGACGAGTGCCTGCAGCTGTTCGGCGGCTACGGTTACATGAGCGAGTACCCGATCTCGCGGGCGTGGACGTCCGCGCGGGTGCAGCGGATCTTCGGCGGCACCAACGAGATCATGAAGGAGATCATCTCCCGCTCCCTGTGAGCGGGAGCGACGGAGCGTTCGCCGTCTGGACTGACGAGCGCGCGCAGGCGCGCCAGCGCCGAGCACGTGAGGAGGGAAGACGGCGAGTAGCGCAGGAGCGGAGCGAACCATGGACGCAGCTGGACCGCTCGCCGGGCTCGCGGTCGTCGAGCTGGCCGGGCTCGCGCCCGCGCCGTTCGCGACGACCGTGCTCGCCGACCTCGGCGCGGACGTCGTCCGGGTGGACCGGGCCAAGGCCGGCTTCGACGTGCTGTCGTTCCCGCACGACCCGCTCTCGCGTGCCCGCCGGTGGATCGGCGTGGACACCAAGGCGCCCGCGGGCCGGGACATCGTGCTGCGGCTGATCGACGAAGCCGACGTGCTCGTCGAGGGGTTCCGGCCCGGCGTTACCGAGCGGCTCGGCATCGGTCCGGACGTCTGCCTCGGGCGCAACCCGCGGCTGGTCTACGGCCGGATCACCGGCTGGGGTCAGGACGGCCCACTCGCCCAGACCGCCGGGCACGACATCAACTACATCGGCCTCGCCGGGGCGCTCGAGCCGATCGGGAGGGTCGGCGAGCGCCCGGTGCCGCCGCTGAACCTCATCGGCGACTTCGGCGGCGGCGGGCTGCTGCTCGCCATGGGCGTGCTCGCGGCGCTCGTAGAGCGGGCGAGCTCGGGGCGCGGGCAGGTGGTCGACGCCTCGATGGTCGACGGGTCGGCCCTGCTCACCGCCGGCATGCACGGGCTGCGCAACATCGGGCTGTGGAACAAGGGTCGTGGCGCCAACATGCTGGATGGCGGGGCCCCGTTCTACGACACGTACGAGACGTCCGACGGCCGGTACGTGGCGGTCGGCGCCATCGAGGAGCGGTTCTGGGGCGACCTGCTCAAGGTTCTGGAGATCGACCCCGACGCGGTGGCCGGCCGGCTCGATCCCGAGCGGTGGCCGGCCGTGCGGGAGAAGCTCGCCGCCGTGCTCCGTACCCGGACCCGCGACGAGTGGACCGAGCGTGCCGCCGGCACCGACGCGTGCCTGACCGCGGTGCTCACGCCGGAGGAGGCGGCGGAGCACCCGCACAACGTCGCGCGCGGGACGTTCGTCGAGCTGGACGGCCACCGCCAGCCCGCGCCGGCGCCCAAGTTCGGCCGGACCCCGGCGGGCACTCCGGCCACGCCGCACGAGCCGCGGTCGGACACGACTGCCGTGCTGCTGTCGCTGGGCTACTCTGCGGAAGATATAGACAGATTGCGGGCTGACGGCGTGATCGCCTGACGGCTATTGTCGCGCGCATGAGTACCGCCATGTCGCCGGTGCAGATCTTCGTGAACGAAGGCACCGGCGTCAGCGTGACCGGCACGCTCGACGTGACGACGGTCGCCGGCCTGAACAGAGCAGTGTGCGACTTCTTCGAGTTCGAGCACGCCGGGGGCATCGACGTGCTGACGCTCGACCTGAGCACGGTGACCTTCTGCGACGAGTCGGCCCTGGCCGCCGTGCGCCACGCACGCGCGGTGTGCACCGACCACGAGGTCGCCCTGAGAGTCATCCCGAGCGAGGCCGTCCGCCACGCCATGCGCCAACGCCCCTAACCGCGAGTCCAACGCTCTGGTACCGCGAGTCCAACGCTCTGGTCGCGTGAGTTCGACACTCCGGACGGCCCGCGTCCCTGACCTGCGGCTCCTCCGCGCGGCGTGGTCTGGGAACTATCCGGCGCGCCGTTCGTTGTGCGGGTAGGTCGTAAGGTTTTGTGTGTTCGTGTTCCAAGCACGCTCGCGGAGAACATCGTTGCGTGCGTCGGCAGTTCTTTCTTGCAGGGCAAGCGGAGTGGTCGCCGTTCGGGACCGGCCCGGGTGCCGCACCGTGCGGTGACCCCAGCCCCGTGAGGGAGCAGTACATGACACACGGAACCGTGAAGTGGTTCAACGCGGACAAGGGCTTCGGCTTCATCTCCCGCGAGGATGGCCCCGACCTCTTCGTGCACTACTCGGAGATCGAGGGCAGCGGCTTCCGCAGCCTCGCCGAGGACCAGCGCGTCGAGTTCGAGATCAACCAGGGCCCCAAGGGCCCGCAGGCCGTCCACGTCCGGATGCTCTGACATCACGCGGACCTGCTCGTCACCCACGAGCAGGTCCGTTTCGTCTCGCCGCTCGTGGGCACTTCCCTGACGTATGGAAGTCACGTCCCTGGTGGCGGGCAACGTAGGACGTCGAGCTGCCGGAGGTAGCAACATGACCATCATTCAGGATCGCCCCACGTCGGCTCCGCGCGATAGCGGACCCGAGCCGATGATCTCGGGGGAGAAGTCAACCACCCAGGCCACGCTGGTCAAGGTCTTCGCGATCGTGCCACTGGTGGCGCTGGTCGCGGCCGTCCCGTTCGCGTGGGGCTGGGGCCTCGGCTGGGCCGACATCGGCCTCGCGGCCTTCTTCTACACGCTGACCTGTCTGGGCGTCACCGTCGGTTTCCACCGGCACTTCACCCATGGTGCCTTCCGCGCGAAGCGGGGTCTGCGGATCGCCCTCGCCGTCGTCGGCAGCATGGCCATGCAGGGCCCGGTCATCGGCTGGGTCGCCGACCACCGCCGCCACCACGCCTACGCCGACCGGGAGGGCGACCCGCACTCACCGTGGCGGTTCGGCACCTCGGCGGCCGCGCTGGTCAAGGGCTTCTGGTACGCGCACATGGGCTGGATGTTCAACCGTGAACAGACCAACGCCAAGCGGTTCGCCCCGGACCTGCTCGCCGATCGCGACGTCCGGCGGGTCGACAGCCTGTTCCCGTGGCTCACCGTGGCCACGCTGCTCACGCCGGCCGTGCTGGGCGGGCTGATCACGATGTCCTGGTGGGGCGCGCTGACCGCGTTCTTCTGGGCGAGCCTGGTCCGCGTGGCGCTGCTGCACCACGTGACCTGGTCGGTCAACTCCATCTGCCACATGATCGGCGACCGGCCCTTCGAGGCGCGGGACAAGTCCGCGAACTTCTGGCCGCTGGCCATCGCGTCCATGGGCGAGTCCTGGCACAACTCCCATCACGCCGACCCGACCTGCGCACGGCACGGTGTGCGGCGTGGCCAGATCGACATCTCCGCTCGGCTGATCTGGGTCTTCGAGAAGCTCGGCTGGGTCTCCAAGGTCCGCTGGCCCAAGCCGGACCGGCTGGTCCGCAAGCTCAAGGCGGCCTGAGGCCCGTTCCGAGGCCAATTCAAACCGGTCGACCATGTGCGACGAGGCCGGCGATCAGGAGTGTTTTGAATTGGCCTCGTCAGTCGAACGAGCCGTGCCGGCCGGCGCCCGCGGCGAAGCGTGCGGCGCCGCCGGCCGCCTCGGCGAGCACCCCCATCCCGTGGCGGAACTCGGTGGCCATCGGGTCCGGGTCGTCCCACTGGGCAAGTGTCGACGCACGGTCCGAGCGCAGGCAGGCCTGCGGGAACTCCGCCAGCCGCGCCGCCAGCTCCTCCGCGGCCGTACGCGCCTGGCCGGCCGGGACCACGCGGTTCGCCAGGCCCATCGCGAGCGCCTCGTCCGCGTCGACGGGCCGGCCGGTGAGGATCAGGTCCAGCGCCCGGCTCTGCCCGATCAGCCGCGGGAGCCGCACGGTCCCGCCGTCGATCAGCGGCACGCCCCAGCGCCGGCAGAACACGCCGAACACCGCCGTCGCGTCCGCCACCAGCAGGTCGCACCACAGCGCCAGCTCCAGCCCACCGGCCACGGCGTGCCCGCTCACCGCCGCGATCACCGGCTTCGACAGCACCATGCGCGTCGGGCCCATCGGGCCGTCGCCGTCCGCGACCGTCCGGTTACCACGATTGGTACCGACGGCCTTCAGGTCCGCACCCGCGCAAAAGGCCGGGCCGACGCCGGTGAGCACGGCCACGGACGCGTCCGGGTCCGCGTCGAACTCACGGAAGGCGTCGGCGAGGGCCGCGGCAGTGGTCCCGTCGACCGCGTTGCGAGCCTCCGGCCGGTTGATCAGCACCGTCGTGACCGCCCCGACGCGCTCGACACGGACGGTCTCGATCATGGCGTGTCTCCTCGATGATCGGGTGAACAAGACGTAGAGTGCTGGGCCAGGCGCTGTACGCACCGTAAAGTGAAAGCCGCCAGCGGTGTGAACTCGCCTCCGAATCTGGCGATTTTGTAGGACCATGGGATTAAGGGGCACAGGTGGTCGGTGTTAGGCCGGCGACGGGGTAGCGGACGGAGCTTGCAGTGGACGCGAAGAAGGCCATGATCCTCGTGGGTGTGGCGCTGGTGCTGTTCTATGTGATCACTCAGCCCTCCCAGGCCGCCAACGCCGTGCAGGGCCTTCTCGGCTGGCTCAAGGACGGCGCCGAAGCGATCATCACCTTCATGCGGAACCTCTTCGCCTAGACCCGGACCCCCACAGATCTGACAGGACGCCGCCCGGCTGTGAGGCTCGGCGGCCTTTTCGCATGCATACCTTGCATGCATTACTCGCTGTAACGAAATGTGCCGGGCTCACGAGACACATTGGACCGTACGGGTGGATTCTCGGCCATACGGCCCAGCTAGCGGGCTTAGCGCGGGATCAGGTCTGGCGAACTGTCGGTGGGGGCCTCTACGGTTTCCGGCATCGACTTTCGCGGGCTGGTCCGCAGTTCTCTCGAGGAGGCAGGATGCTCGACGATTCCGGCGTGGACGACCTGGTGCGGCGGTGGACAGAGGACCACTCCAAGGCCGCCGAGTCGGACGAGATCAACCGCATCGCGTCGGAGTGGCTGGCGGACGTACCCGTGCAGCCGGGCACCGGGATCCCGGGCCAGCGTGCCCGCGGCGGCAACAGTCCTTGGGCTGCCGTCGAATCCGTGGATCCCGAGTTCTTCACCGCCATGCGGGAACGGCTGCCCGAGGTGCCGTCCGACCTGCTCTCCGCCGCGGCCGGCTGGTGGCAGATGGTCGGCGGCCTCGCCGAGGCGAAGGAGTGGTGGGACGCCGGCATCAGCCCGCTCGACCAGCGCGCGCTCGACTACCGCGCGGCCGGCTTGGCGCCGTCCGACCTGAGCCGCCGCCTCGGCCCGCTCACCGTGCTGCAGCACCTGCGCAAGGGCAGCGCGCCGGCCTGGTGCGTGGCCCGGCTCCAGCGCCAGGCCGAGCGCCGCTCCGCCTGAGGCGGGGCGAGCCAGCGCAGACTCGTCAGTAACGTCGCCCAGCCCGCGTCGTTGACCTTGTGTGACCGACACCGAGCCGGACCCCGGCAGCCGCCCGCGAAGACACGGGCTCGGCATGCTCGCCCGGCTCGGTGTCGTCGTTCTGGTACTCGCGGTGGCCGGCGGTGGCGTGCTCCTGCTGCGGCTCGCGGTCGGCCCGGACTCCCGGCGGCCCGTCGCCGAGGCGCCGGCCGCGCAGGTCCCGGCCGCCGACGTCCAGCCCGGTGCCGTCGCTCCCGCGGCCATAGCCACCGACGCGCCGGCGAAGCCGCAGGCCAAGCCCCGCCCGCGGGCCGGCGAGGACCCGCTGCGCGCCTGGGCCGAGCGCCTCGCGAGCCCCACCGGTGTCCCGGCCCGCGCGCTCATGGCGTACGGCAACGCGGAGCTCGTCCTGCACGGCACCGAGCCCGGCTGTCACGTCTCGTGGGCCACGATCGCGGGCATCGGGCGCATCGAGTCGAACCATGGTCAGTACGGCGGCGCCACGCTCGGTGACGACGGCCGCCCCTCGAAGCCCATCGTCGGCGTCCCGCTCGACGGGTCGGCCGGCGTGAAGTCCGTTTCGGACACCGACGGCGGCCGGTACGACGGCGACCCGCGGGTCGACCGGGCAGTCGGCCCGATGCAGTTCATCCCGTCCACGTGGGCGCGCTGGGCCTCGGACGCGAACCTCGACGGCCGCGGCGACCCGCAGCAGATCGACGACGCGGCGCTCGCCGCCGCCCGCTACCTCTGCGCGCACGACCGCGACCTCACGCGGCCTGCCGACTGGTGGGCGGCCGTGTTCTCCTACAACAACTCCGTGCCCTACGGACAGAAGGTCTTCGGGCTCGCCGACGGCTACGCGCGAACGGCGATGGCCCAGGCCTGACCCCGCGCGCGCGACGAATGCCAGGAAGGACGCCTTCCTGCCGCCCAGCGCCATGAAGGACGCCTTCCTGGCATTTCGGGCGGGCTCCGGACGGGCTCACCGTGGGAATCCCAGTTCCGCTTTCGCGGCTGCGATCATCGTGATCACACGGCCACGGGAGGTAACCAGGGGTGGGGCAGCTAACGAGCCCGACGTTCCGGCGGCGCAGGCTGGCGCGCCGGTTGCGGCAGATGCGGGAGGCGGCGGGGCTGACGCTCGACGAGGCGGCGCCCCAGCTCGACAAGACGAAGAGTGCGTTGAGCCGCCTCGAGACCGCTCAGTCGCGGGCGGACGTGCACATCGTGCGGTCGATGATGGATCTCTACGACCACTACGACCCGGACCTCGTTCAGCTGGCTCGCGAAGCGCATCGCCCGGGCTGGTGGAGGAAGTTCGGCATCGAGGACCGCGGCTTCATCGACATGGAGACCGAGGCATCCAGCGTCCGGGTTTTCAGCCTCGTCAACATGCCTGGCCTTCTCCAGACCGAGAACTACATGCGGGCACTGTTCAGCAGCGGGAAGGTGCGGCGAACCCGGGTGCGGCTGGAGAACGACGTCGCCGCCCGGCTCCACCGCCAGCAGCGCCTCACCGATGACGAGTTCCCCCTGGAACTCACGGCGATCATCGACGAAGCGGCGTTGCACCGGAACGTCGGTGGCCCGGAGGTGATGGGGGAGCAGCTGCGACATCTGGTTAGTCGCGCGGACCTCGCCGAGGTGACCATTCAGGTTCTGCCCAACGAGTTCGGCGTGCACGCGGGCATGGACGGCGCCTTCACGATCCTCGACTTTCCGAACGACGAAGACCCCTCAGTGATGTATGTCGAGTACCCGACCGGATCGCTCCACGCCGAGAAACCCGAGGAGGTGCAAGAGGCTAAGCTCGTGTACAACCGCCTGCGGTCCGAGGCTTTGAGTCCCCAGGATTCGGTGGCGTTCATCGAGCGGGCGGTTGACGGGCTCGGGTGAAAGGCGAAAAGGTGTCCACTGTGGACTTCTCTGGCGCTGCGTGGCGGAAGAGCAGCCGCAGCGGCGATGGAAGCAACGGCGACTGTGTGGAGGTCGCCTTCGCCCCGGCGGTCTGGCGGAAGAGCAGCCGCAGCGGCGACGGCAGCAATGGTAACTGTGTCGAGATCGCCTTCGCTGACGTGGCCGTTGGGGTTCGGGACTCCAAGAACCGCGACTCAGCGCACCTTGTGTTCGGCGAGGCTGCCTGGCGGGAGGCGCTCCGTACCTGGTGTTAGCGTCGGTGTCATGAACGGCCGACTGGTGGCACGCCGCGTGGGGATCGTCGCCCTGTGTGTGTTGTCGCTGGTCGCGTGCGTGGGGCTGGCGTGGTGGCAGTGGCAGCGCTTCGAGTCGGCCAGCGGAACGTGGCAGAACCTCGGCTACGTGTTGCAGTGGCCGCTGTTCGGGCTGTTCCCCGCGTTCATGTTCTGGCGCCTGCGCAAGCTGCGTGCCCAACACAGTCGTGCCCAACACAGTGCCCAGCACCATGCAGCCCCCCAGCCTCCGGAACCACCACCCAAGCCCCCGCGCGCACCCGAGCGGCCGGCCCGGCAGGATGAGGACGATCCCGAGCTGGCGGCGTACAACGACTACCTCGCCGAGCTGAACGCCCGGCACCAGGAGACACAACGATGAGCGAGACCCCCACAGACGAGGAGAACCCGGCCCAGGCCGCGAGTGCCGGCGGCGTCCGCGGGGCACTGGCGCGCTACCGGGTGCTGGCCTACGTCGTCGGTGTCGGGCTGCTCGCGCTGTGCGCCTCGATGATCCTGGAGTACGTGTTCGACCAGGACCAGTACACGGCGATCGTCGGGCCGGTGCACGGTTTCCTCTACATCGTCTACCTGGTCGCCGTCGTCGACCTGGCGCTCAAGGCCCGCTGGTCGCTCAAGGGCGCGATCCTCGTGATGCTCGCGGGCGTCGTTCCGCTCGTCTCGTTCGTCGCGGAGCGCCGGGTGACCGCCAAGGTGCGCGGGGGCATCACGCTGTGATCGCGCTGTAGAACTGCGATCTTGGCGGTCACCCGGCCGTTCAGGAGCCGATCCCGGTCAGCGAGCGGACCTCCATCTCCGCCTGCTTCGTGGGGTCGGCCTTCTGCTTGCTGAGCACCGTGCCGAGGAAGCCCGCGAGGAACGAGATCGGGATCGACACGATGCCCGGGTTGGTCAGTGGGTACAGGTGGAAGTCGACGCCGGGAAAGATCGACGTCGGCGTGCCCGACACGACCGGTGAGAAGAACACCAGCAGCAGGCACGAGCCGAGCCCGCCGTACATGCCCCACAGCGTGCCGCGGGTGTTGAACCGCTTCCAGAACAACGAGTACAGCAGGGTCGACAGGTTCGCCGACGCGGCGAACGCGAACGCGAGCGCCACGAGGAACGCGACGTTCTGACCGTTGGCGAGGATGCCACCGACCATCGCGAGCACGCCGATGACCACCGCGGTCAGCCGGGCGACCCGGACCTCGGACGCGGGCTCGGCCCTGCCGCCGCGGAAGATGTTGGCGTACACGTCGTGCGCGAAGGACGCGGACGCGGTGATCGTCAGGCCGGCTACCACGGCGAGGATCGTCGCGAACGCGACCGCGGAGACGATGCCCAGCAGTAGCGTGCCGCCGATCTCGAACGCGAGCAGCGGCGCCGCGGAGTTCTCCCGGCCGGTGGACGCGAGGATCGTGTCCGAGCCGACGAGCGCCGAGGCACCGTACCCGATCACCAGCGTGGCCAGGTAGAACACCGCCATCGCGCTGACCGCCCACACCACCGACCGGCGCGCCTGCACGGCGTTGGGCACGGTGTAGAAGCGCATCAGCACGTGCGGCAGGCCGGCCGCGCCGAGGATCAGCGCGAGCGACAGCGAGATGAAGTCGAGCTGGCTGATCGCGGTCTGGCCGTACTGCGCGCCCGGCTCGAGCACGGCCTGGCCCTTGGCGTTGTTCGCCGCCGCCTCGTCGAGCAGCGCGGAGAGGCTGAACCCGAACTTGCCGAGCAGGAACACGGTCATCAGCACGACGCACAGCACGAGGATGGACGCCTTGATGATCTGCACCCAGGTCGTGCCCTTCATGCCGCCGACGAGGACGTAGAAGATCATGATCAGGCCGACGATCGTGATCACCAGTGCCTGCCCGCCCTTGCCGTGCACGTTGAGCAGCAGGGCGACCAGCCCGCCGGCGCCGGCCATCTGGGCGAGCATGTAGAAGAACGAGATCACGAGGGTGGACGTCGCGGCCGCGGCCCGCACCGGGCGCTGGCGCATCCGGTAGGCCAGCACGTCGCCCATGGTGAACCGGCCGGTGTTGCGCACGAGCTCGGCGACCAGCAGCAGCGCGACGAGCCAGGCCACGAGGAAGCCGATGGAGTAGAGGAAGCCGTCGTAGCCGTGCACGGCGATGGCGCCGGCGATGCCCAGGAACGACGCGGCGGACAGGTAGTCGCCGGTGATGGCGATGCCGTTCTGCGAGCCGGTGAACGTGCCGCCGGCGGCGTAGTAGTCCGACGTCGAGGTGTTGCGGTGGCTCATCCGGTAGACGACGTACAGCGTGATCGCCACGAACGCCCCGAACACGATCATGTTGAGCGCCGGGCTGCCCGGCGACTCGGCGGCGGCTGTGGTCATCGCGGTCATGCGGCATCCTCCGGCGCGATTCCCGCCTTCGCGCGGATCGCGGCGACCTGCGGGTCGATCCGGTTCCGGGCGAAGCGCACATAGCCGAAGGTGATGGCGATGGTGGAGACGAACTGCCCCAGGCCGAGCGCCAGGCCGACGTTCACCGAGCCGACCAGCCGGTGGCTCATGAAGTCGGGGGCGTAGGCGGCGAGCAGCACGTAGGTCAGGTACCAGAGGAAGAACAGCGCGCTCATCGGAAAGACGAAGCCGCGGAAACGGCGCCGCAGGACGGCGAACTCGTCGCTGTTCCGGATGGCCGCGAAGTCGGGCGCGGCGGGTGCCGCGGGGGGCGGGCTCGGTTGCCCGGTGATTCCGCCGAAGCCGCTCTCCGGCGGCGCCGGAGGATGTGCGGCAATCGGGGAGTGAACCACCTGAGTCATATGTTCCTCCGCTGAACATAGGCGGCTTTCGCCTAATTCCACAGTCTTTGCGATGGCCTACGCAGGCGTTCGCAATGGAGAGGTCCGGTGGAGTCCGAGGCGGGCGACATAGTAATACCGGGGCCGCCGGCCGGGGGCGCCGGAACGGCACTATACGACCGCGATCCCCGTGTTCGTCAAACCGGAGGAGTAGTCGGCCTCGACGCCCCCGGGCGAACGCGCTACCGACATTCACACCTATCGGTGAACTACCGCGTAACGTTGCGTTGCGAAAGTTGCACGCCGGAGAAGCGCGGTCACCGATCGTGTCTCCTCGGTCGGCTGGCGGCCGTCCTCACGGGCCGATCGGTGCCGGTCTTGGCAGGTCTGCCAGCGGATTCCAGGCGTCGCCCTCGTGACCACTTTCCGCAGTTGGGAGGCCGTCGGCCGGCCGGGCCGGCGGGCCGCGGCCGCCGGTCGGACCGGCGGACCTTGATCGGTCGTGACGCGCTCAGGTGGCCAGTGAGAACGATGATTACCCGATCGGGTTATTAAGGGGTCGAGGTCGGGACACAAAGTAGATTAGTCATGATCGAAAATGGCACGAGCGGTGCCGGACGGCGTCAAATTGATCGACGTACGCATCGTCGGTGCTGGTCAGCGGGCATTTCTCCGGACGCTTTCGGGATCGCCCGATTCATGTACGATCACTTCTCGGTTCTCGCAGTCGTGACGCGCCTGGGGGGCGCGAAGCGGCAAGGAGGAAGGAAGCGAGTACCGCGGTCGATTTGAGTGCGCCGCTCGTATTTTCGCGTGCGCTCGGGTCGAATTCCCATTCCTCATTCTGAAATGAGGCTGCTGTCTTGACAGGTAACGTGACACGCACTGGTCAGCCCGGCCGCCTGGCGGCACTGTGGAGCGTGCTGGCCAACTGGCGGGACTGGAACCTGCCGGCGAAGCTCGCGGCCGTAACGCTCGTGCCGGTGATCTTCGCGGTCGTCCTCGGCGCGATGCAGATCGACGACCAGATCGACACGGCGAGCTCCTACCGGCGGGTGGACCGGCTGGTCGTGGTCAACTCCGAGCTGCGCTCGCTGATCGAGGCCCTGCAACGGGAGCGCACCGCCGGCGTCGTGCTGCTCGCCGGGCGGTCCGTCGACATCGGACCGGACACCGCCGACGAGCGCGCCGCCACCGACGCCGCACTGGGCGGCTTCCAGCGGGCCGCCGACCGGGTCACGCTCGACGAGCAGATCAGCGCCGCCGGCTACGCCGACGTCGGCAGGGCGCTGGCCGAGCTGCGCACCATCCGCGAGCAGGCCGTCGGCGCGAAGACCGACGCCGCCACCGTGCTCGGCCGCTACACCGACGTCGTCGACACGCTGCTGCGGTTCGACCGGACGCTGGCGGCAGAGGCCATCGACCCGCGGCTGGCGGCGACCTCCGCCGCGCTACACGAGCTGGAGATGATCCGCGAGCAGATCGCGTTCCAGCACACTCTGATCGGCGTCGGCATCGTGCGCGGCGGGCTCACCGGACCGGATCTGGAGTCGCTGCGCGCGGCCGCCGGCCGGCTCGCCGACAGTACGACCGACTTCTACGCGGTGGCCGGCACCGAACGCCGGCGCGCGTACGACGAGAGCATGAGCGGCACCGGGATCGCCGCCCGGAACACCGTCGTGAGCGTCGTGCTCGCGGCCCGGCCCGGCACCGACGTCCCGGTCAGCGCCCAGGAGTGGAACGACGCGTCCGCGCTGACCGAGGGCCGGATCGGCGACGTCTCGACCCTGCTGGGCGAGCAGCTGCGGAACCGGTCGGCGGCACTGCAGGACGAGGCGAGCGACGGTGCCGGGCTCGCCGCAGTGATCCTGCTCGTGGCGCTCGTGGTCGCGATCGCGGTGATGTTCGTCGTCGGCCGGCACCTGCTGAGCTCACTGTCCGCGCTGCGTCGCAGCGCCCTCGAGGTGGCCGAGCACCGGCTGCCGGATGCGGTCGCGCGGATCCGGGATCGGGGCGACGATGCCGGTCCTGTCGCGGTCGAGCCGGTGCCGGTCACCTCGATGGACGAGGTGGGCCAGGTGGCCCGCGCGTTCGACGCGGTCCAGCAGCAGGCGCTGCGGCTGGCGGCCGAGCAGGCGGGCCTGCGGGCGAAGTACTCCAGCGTGTTCGTCAACCTGTCGCGGCGAAGCCAGGGGCTCGTGCAGCGGCAGCTGCAGCTGCTGGAACGGCTCGAGCGCGACGAGGAGGACGCCGACCAGCTGGCCACTCTGTTCCAGCTGGACCACCTCGCGACCCGGATGCGGCGCAACAACGAGAACCTGATGGTGCTGTCCGGCAGCGACGTCGGCCGGCGCAGCCAGCGACCCGCGAACCTCACCGACCTGCTGCGTGCGGCGGTGTCGGAGATCGAGCAGTACCAACGGGTCGTCATGCTGCCGCCGCCGAGCGTGCAGCTCGTCGGTTACGCGGTCGGCGACATCGTCCGGCTCATCGCCGAGCTGCTCGACAACGCGACGGCGTTCTCCGCGCCGGACACGCAGGTGACGATCGCCAGCCACTCGTTCGAGGACGCCACGCTGTGCGTCGCGGTGCTCGACGAGGGCATCGGCATGAGCCAGGCCGAGCTCGACGAGGCCAACGCCAAGCTCGCCGACTCCGGTTCGATCGACGTGTCGACCTCGCGCCGGATGGGCCTGTTCGTGATCGGCCGGCTGGCGAGCCGGCACGGCATCGAGGTGCGCCTGGGCACCGGCCACGACGTGCCCGGCGTGCGGGCCACCGTGACCGTGCCGGCCGAGCTGGTTGGCTCGACCGGAGCGGACGCACCCGCGCCCGCACCCACGGCCACGCCCGCCGCGCCGGCGGAATCCAGTGGGCTCGCGGTGTTCTCGCCGAACGTCGCCGGTGGTGGCGCGCCGAAGGTCAACGGCCACGTCAACGGCTCGGTCGTCGGCGGCACCGGGGTCGGCGGCACCGGGGTCGGCGGCACGGGGGTCAACGGCACTGTCAACGGTGGGGTCAACCGCGCTGGGGTCAACGGCGCTGGGGCCGCGGGCACGAACGGCACCAACGGCGCCGCGAACGGCTCGGCCAACGGCCTGCCGCCCGGGTTCAAACCCTCGCCGCTGCCGCGCCGGAAACCGGGCACCAGCCCGGAGATCCCCCGTCCGGACGCCGAGCAACCCGGCCCGACACCCGAGCCGAAGCCTGAACCGAAGCCTGAACCGAAGCCCGAGTCCGCGAACCGGTCCACGACTCGACCCGGGTCCGGACCCGCGACCGAGCCCGCCGCCACGTCCGAGGCCCGGCCGGACACCGAGCGGTCCCACCCCGAGCAGGCCCGCCCTCAGCAGGCCCGACCGGAGCAGAGCCGACCGGAGCAGAGCCGTCCGGAGCAGAGCCGTCCGGAGCAGGCCCGTCCGGAGCCGAACGGCGAGAATGACCGGCTGCCCCGCCGCTCGCCCGGCACGCGGATGCCCGGTCCCGCAACGGGTTCGGCCACCGCGCGGCCGTTCACCCCGCCCGGCCGTGCGGGCTCGCCGGCGGCGGGTCTCTTCACGCCGGCCGGCCAGGACGGCGCCTCGTGGACGGGCGCGGGCCGCCCGGTCGACCCGCGCGCGCTCGAGGAGACCACGCCGATCTTCGACGAGATGATCTCGGCCTGGTTCCGGACCGTGACGGACCAGCCCGCCACGAAGTCCGCCCCGAAGTCCGACGAGACCAGGGAATCCACGCCGACCCCACCGCGCCCCGGGCCGCCCCGCCACGAGCGGCACCAGGAGCGGCACCAGACCCAGCGCGCAGAGCCGGCCCGGCATACCGAGCCGAATCAGCCGAATCAGCCGAATCAGCCGGACGCTGGCTGGCGGTTCGCGGCGGACTCCGGCTTCGACACGGCACGCGCGGTGTCGCGGGCCGAGCCGGCGAGCTTCACCGAGAACGGGCTGCCCCGGCGCAGTGCGGGCCAGAACCTGGTCCCCGGCAGTGCGGGCAGCGCGGCGTCCGAGCCACCCCGGCACGGACGCGCGGCCGACGACATGCGTGACCGGCTGAGCAACTACCGGCACGGTGTCCGCCGGGCGCGGGACCACCGGCGGGGCGTAGAGCCCAGCGACCCGCCGGTGGCCCAGCCCCGGGAGCCCGGCCGGCTCGACCTGAGCGGCGCCGGCTGGCGGTTCGCGGCCGACCTCGGGTGGCGTGCGGCCAACGCCGTGTCCTCGTCCACCCCGGTGGACTTCACCTCCGGCGGCCTGCCCCGGCGCAGTGCCGGGCAGAACCTGATGCCGGGCAGCGTCGCGCCGTCCGGTGGCGGTCCGCTGCGCAACGACCGTGCCGAGGAGTTGCGCGGCCGGCTCGGCAGCTTCCAGCAGGGGCTGTCCCGTGGGCGGCGCAGTCTCGCCGAACGAGGAACACCGAACGGTTACCCCGACAAGCAACAGGAGAGTGAATGAACCCGCACACCCAACCGAGTCAGTTCGGGTGGTTGGTCAACGACTTCGCCGAGCGGGTCCCCGGAGTAGCGCATGCCGTCGTCGTGTCGGCTGACGGTCTCCTGCTCACCTCGTCGGCCAGGCTGCCGGTGGACCGCGCGGACCAGCTCGCGGCCGTCGCGTCCGGGCTGGTGAGCCTCACCCACGGCGCCGCGCGGTGCTTCGAGGCCGGGGCCGTCAAGGAGACCATCGTCGAGATGCAGGGCGGGATCATGCTGCTGATGGCCATCAGCGACGGGTCGTGCCTCGCCGTGCTCGCCGCGCCGATCTGTGACATCGGTCAGGTGGCGTACGAGATGACGCTCCTGGTCGACCGTGTCGGTCAGATCCTCACCCCGGAGCTTCGAGCCCAGCTCCAGGGTGCCGGCGGGAGGATGGTTGGGCAGCCGGCGTGACCGAGTTCTTCGGACCGCCGGCCGGATCACCGCCCGACCCGCCGGACCCGCCTCACCCCGAGGACCCGGCCCAGGAGCAGACGTTCGCCGACCTGGTCAACGGGCTCACGTTCGGTGGCAGGCGGCGCAGACGCCGGGGCAAGGAGACCCAACCATCCACAATGGACGCCCCGTACGGGATGCCGGTGAGTCGGCGGACGGACCGGCCGTACTGGCCCCCGACCGAACAGGCCATCCGACCGGCGGCGCCTCCGTTACCGCCACCGACAGCGCCACCGACACCGCCACGGACGCACCTGGACGCGGTGGAGGCGGACCTCGCCGACGCGGCCGACGCCGCGATCGTGCGGCCGTACGCGTGGACCCGCGGCCGTACGAAGTCCACGATGGACATGCGCATCGAGGCCCTGGTCACCACCAGCGAGCTCGGTGAGGACATCGAGGCGCTGACACAGACCGAGCACCGCTCCGTCGCGGAGCTGTGCGCCGAACCGCGATCGGTCGCCGAGGTGGCGACCCTGCTGCACGTGCCGCTCGGCGTGGCCAAGGTGCTCCTGGGAGACATGGTGAACCTCGGGCTGGTCATCGTGCACAAGACCGCTACCGGTGGTGCCAACAAGGCTCACCTCATGTTGATGGAAAGGGTTTTGAGTGGACTCCGTCGGCTTTAAGGCCCCTGGCGGGACCCCGGCACCCTCGATGACATCGGTGAAGATCGTCGTCGGGGGCGGGTTCGGCGCGGGCAAGACGACCTTCGTCGGCTCGGTCTCCGAGATCATGCCGCTCACCACCGAGGCGGTGATGACCGAGGCGAGCACGGGCATCGACAACCTGGACGCGACCCCGAGCAAGCGGACCACCACGGTCGCCATGGACTTCGGCCGAGTCTCGCTCGAGCGGGACCTCGTGCTGTACCTGTTCGGCACACCGGGTCAGGAGCGGTTCTGGTTCATGTGGGACGACCTGGTGCGCGGCGCGATCGGTGCGGTCGTGCTCACCGACACCCGCCGGCTCGCCGACTCGTTCTCGCCCATCGACTTCTTCGAGGACCGCGAGCTGCCGTACGTGATCGGGCTGAACTGTTTCGACGGGAAGCAGGACCACGGTATCGACGAGGTGCGCGACGCGCTGGCGATCTCCGAGCAGGTGCCGATCGTGCCGTGCGACGCCCGGGACCGGGAGTCGGTCAAGCAGACGCTGATCACGATGGTCGAGTACTCGATGGAACGCTGGGTTTCCGTCCATGGAGCGGGTGTCTAGTCCGCCTCCCCGGAATTCAAAGTGTGCGTTGCGTTCCAGCGGATGGCGGCGGTCGGGCGGTTGGTTGGTGGCTGGGTTGCGTCCCGTTCCCCTTAGGTGCGGTTGGGTACGGCGCGGCATGGCGCTCCTGAGGTTAGGGTCACCCGCATGGATCTGTCCCTCAGCGAAGAGCAGGCGGCACTGCGCGAGCTGGCGCGCGACTTCGTCGACCGCGAGGTCGCGCCCCACGTGCGCGAGTGGGACCGGGTCGAGCGGGTCGACCGGTCGATCGTCGGGAAGCTCGGCGACGTCGGGTTCCTCGGGCTGACGGTGCCCGAGGACTACGGCGGCTCGGGCGGCGATCACCTGTCGTACTGCCTGATGATGGAGGAGATCGGCCGTGGCGACTCCGCGATCCGCGGCATCGTGTCGGTGTCGCTGGGACTCGTCGGCAAGACGATCCTGTCGTTCGGTACCGAGGAGCAGAAGCGCGCGTGGCTGCCCCGCCTGTGCTCGGGCGAGTCGCTGGCCTGCTTCGGGCTGACCGAGCCGGACACCGGGTCCGACGCGGGGAACCTGTCGAGCAAGGCGGTGCGGGACGGGTCGGACTGGGTGCTGTCCGGGTCGAAGATGTTCATCACGAACGGGACGTGGGCGGATCTCGCGCTCGTGTTCGCCCGCACCGGCGAGCCGGGGCCCCGTGGTGTCACGGCGTTCCTGGTGCCGACCGCGTCGCCCGGGTTCGAGCACCGGGAGATCAAGGGCAAGCTGGGCCTGCGCGGCCAGTCCACCGGCGAGCTGATCCTCGACGGGGTGCGGGTGCCGGACTCGACGCGGCTCGGCGACGAGGGGCAGGGCTTCAAGATCGCGATGGCGGCGCTGGACAAGGGCCGCATGTCGGTGGCGGCCGGCTGCGTCGGGCTCGCCCGGGCGGCGCTGGAGGCGTCGACGCGGTACGCGGGGGAGCGGCGGCAGTTCGGCAAGCCGATCGCGGGCTTCCAGCTCGTGCAGGAGATGCTGGCCGACATGGCGGTCGGCACGGACGCCGCCCGGCTGATGGTCTGGCGGGTCGCGGACCTGATCGACCGCGGGCTGCCGTTCCGCACCGAGGCGTCGATGGCGAAGTTGTACGCGAGCGAGAACTCCGTCGCGGCGGCGAACCTCGCCATCCAGGTGTATGGGGGCTACGGTTACCTCGATGAGTACCCGGTGGCGAAGATCCTGCGCGACGCCCGGGTCATGACCTTGTACGAGGGCACGAGCCAGGTGCAGAAGCTGTTGATAGGCCGAGCGTTGACCGGACTGAACGCGTTCGTGTGATGCGATGAGTGACTTGCTCGAGCCGGGCAGCCCGGCAGACTTCGAGGACCCGCCCCGACCGCGGCGGCGTACCGCCCTGGTCGTGGTCGCGATCGTCTGCGTGATCGCGGCCGGCATCGCGGTCGGGCTCGTCATCGGCACGGGCGACGACGCGGATGACGTGCCGGACGTGCAGATCGCGGAGAGCCCGGTCGTGGCGCCGAGCGTCTCGCTGCCGCCGGGGTGCGAGCTGCTGACCCCCGGGCAGGTCGCCGCGCTCGTGCCGGGCGAGCCGACCAAGGTCGGGCGCGGACCGGAGGTGGTCGTCGACGCCACGGAGTCGGCGTGCGAATGGTTCACCACGAGGTCCGACCCCAACGACTCGCGGGTGCGGCCGGCGGCCCTCGCGGTCAAGGCGACCGCCGCACCGGACGAGGAGACCGCGCGGTCGACGCTGCGGATCAGCCTGCCGTGCCAGGGTGCGGACAGCGAGCAAACCACCGTGTCCGGCGCGGACGAGGCCTGCCTGAACCACAAGGCATCGGACGGGCAGGACGGTCGCGCGGACACCGCGACGGTGTCGGCGCGCTTCCAGACACTGGTCGTCGAGGTCTCCTACCTCCGGCCGAGCTGGCCCGCCTGGCGCGTCGACGACCAGACCACGGTGACGGCCGGTGCGCTGATCGGCCGGGTCGTCCAGAGCCCGTAGGCAGGTGACGGCCGCCGGACCTGCCGGTCCGGCGGCCGCATTCCCCACCCCGGTTGTAATTCTCAGCCGAGCGTCGCGATCAGGTACGCGACCTGGCTCTCCATGATGCCATTCTCCTTTCGGGTCACGACAGACCCGAAATCCCCGCCGGAGTCAATTCCCCGACCGGTCCAGCGAATTCCGGGCCGTACCCGAAGCTTGCGTCGTGTACGAACTCGGCGCGATGACCGGTGGCACACACGTTATGTGCACTGTGGCTCAGAATCGGCGAGCAGCCGGAGCACGTCCGGCGCGGTCACCACGAACACCTGCCGACCCGTGTGCACGACGCCACGCTCCCGCAGGGTGGCGAGCGCCCGCGCGACCCCGCGTCGGGAGGCCCCGATCCGGTCGGCGATGTCCTGCTGGGTCAACGGAGTGCGGACCACCACGCCCGATCCCTCCGGCCGGCCGTAGACCTCGGCCAGTTGCAGCAGGTGGGTCGCCACCCGCCGGGCCACGTCGAGGGTCGCGACGTTCACCCGTGCCGACTCCGCCTCCCGCAGGCGCGAAGCCATCTGCCGCAACATGGCTATCGCGATCGCGGGACGGTCGTGCAGGCAGGCCGTGAACTCCTCGGCGCGCAGCTGTACGAACCGGATCTCCTGCATCGAACCGACGTTCGCGGTGCGGGTCCAGTTCTGCAGCGCGGCCAGGTCGCCGATGACGTCGCCCGGCCCGCGCAGCGCGAACAACACCACGCCACCATCCTTTGTGGTCGAATAGACCCGAACCCAGCCGGACAGCAGGATCAGCACGTGGTCGGTCGGATCGCCCTCGTGCATCACGGCCTCGCCGGCGGGCAGTCGCCGCCGCACGCCGCGGTCGATCAGGAAGGCGCGGTCGGCCGGCGCCAGGTGGTCCAGCAGGGTGCCGGTCACGATCTCCTCGGGCGTCATCGGACGGTGTCCGACCACTGCACGCCGTAGCTCAGTCCCTGCTGCAGGCCGGAGAACTCGAGGGAGATCTCGCCGAGCCGGTCGGCGTCGAGCAGGTCCGCGAGCGGGCGGAAGTCGTCCAGCGCGCGCGGTGGAACGCCGTCGACCTTCCAGATCTTCGCGGGCAGCGCGGCCGGGTCGAAGCGCACCCGCACGGCGAACCTGGCGCACGACTGCAGCGGCGTGAGCACGTAGTAGGGCCGCATGTCGGCGCGGGAGAGCGCGGAGAACCGCACGCCGTACTCGTGGTGGTCGCCGGCCCGCAGGGTGCGGGGCAGGCGGACCTCGAACTTGCCGTGGCTGCTGGCGACCGGTTCCTCGCGCACGATCTCACCGCCGTAGACGATCGCCGCCGTGATCGGGTTGGTGGCACCCGCCTCGCCGCTCGGCGCGCTGAGCCTGATCTCGATCTCGTCGAGGTCGTCGGCCGCGGCGACGATCACGCGCTCCTCCAACAGCTCCGGCGGGTCGACGTCCATCCGCAGCAGCGAGCGCAGCGAGACGGTGTGCCAGCCCTGGTGCATCCGCGGGTCCGTGACGAGGTCGTCGAGCTGCTCGGCGAGGATCCGGAAGCCCACCTTCATCCGCCGCACCGCCGCCCGCGGGTGGTCCCGGTTGATCCGCCCGGCGGCCCAGCCCATCCGGTCCTGGACGAACTGGTGATCGGCCTCGCGGTGCAGTGCGAGGGCGGCGAGCACGCAGATCCGCACATCGGTGGGAAGCCGTTGGCACAGCTCCACGAGGCGGCCGGCGACCTTGCGCCGGACCGCGGCGGGTGAGTCGGAATTCGTTACCCCGCAGGCGGTTCTCAGGTGGGCTCCGACCCGGGCGGCGATGTCGTGGGCCAGCATTCCACGGCCACGGTGAATCTCCAGCAGTTCGTCGTAGGTACTCGGCGCCACCAGGTCATGTTCCCAGATTCCGGAATATCAAGCCAGCACGACGGTGTCCAGGAATTGTCCGCGGCCATATCTGCGACAAATTCTCGTCATTCAGCATCGGTTTCCCGGCAGGGAAGGATTTCGCGGCTAAAGTCGAATTCTCGACGCCGGCCTCGAGGAGTGCCATGAACAACCCGCCCGCGACCGGCGGCCGAGACGACACGACCCGGTACCTGTGCGCGGCGGCCCACCTGGACCAGACGTTCGCCGACGACGCGATCCGGGAGTTCCTCGTCGAGCCCACCCGCGCGGTGCCACCGGCGCCGGGGGTGAACGCACCGGCGGTACTCGCCGAGGCGGTGGCCGCCCGCGCCCGCCGGAAGGTGAGGGACGCCACGCTCGTCGCGCTCGCGGTGGTGGCGCTGGTCTTCGCGTCCTGGTTGTTCCTGGGCCTGTGGGCGGTCGTCGCCGTGGGCGCGACGATCCCGGCCGCGAAGTCCGAGGGCTGGGTCAGTACCGTCAAGCGGCTCGCGCCCCTCGTCGCGGTCGTGGCGATCGGTGTCGCCGCGTACCTGTTCGTCGGCGAGAGCGTGACGAGCGTCGCCGACGCCGGCTCCGACGCCGAGGCGGTGGCGGGCATTGTGCTGTCGATCGTCGCGATCATCGGCGTGTTCGTGGTGTTGCTGGTCGACGAGTTCGTCGTCGCCAACCACATCAACACCCGGTTCCGCCGCGGCCGCACGGTCGGCGACGTGGTCGTGCGGCCCGACCAGCGGCCAGTCCTGACGTTCGCCGCGAAGCGGTTCCTGACCCAGCTGGGCCGTCACCTCCGCGGACCGGCCGAGCCGATGGCACCCGGCCGGACCCCGGCGCAGGGCGGCGACGGTGGCGGCCGTGCCCCCGCGCCGGTGGTCGTCTCGCGTGGTTTCAACCCGTTCGTCGGCGCGGGCGAGCCGCACAAGCCGTGGTCGTTCGCCGTCCCGCTCAAGCCGGTTTCGAACGAGCCGGCAAAGCCGCTGACCGCGGCGGTTCTGTACGGGCGGATCTACGCCGCGGTGGTCGCGCTGCGTTCGTCGGCGTACCTCAGCCCCGGCCGGCGGTTCGCCGAGCTGAACGTCACCGAGCAGATCGTGGTGTCGGCCGAGGAGCTGATCGACCACGACGCCACGGCCCGCGACTTCCTGGCCGACCACACGGTCCCGCCCTACCCGTGGCTTCGCGGCGAGCGGGTGTGGCAGCTGCGGGACGATCCGCAGGAGTGGGCCAGGTACTACCTGTGCTTCCAGGTGGAGACCTGGGACCGCGACTTCGTGGTGTCGATCTACGTGCACCTGGCCGTCAGCGCGGACACGCTCTACGTCGAGTGGACGCCGTGCGTGCTGCTGCCCATCCGGGCGTGGTACCGGCGGATCGACGCGATGCCGATGTCGCTGTGGTCGACCGTCGTCCAGTCGCTCGCCGGGCTCGCCGCGCTTCCGGTGACCCTGCCACGGCGATTCGCCGGGCTGTTCTCCAGGATTCGCCCGTTGCCCAGGCAGCGCGGCGTGATCAGTGCCGACATGTTCGGCGTCCTGTGGAGCCTGCGGGAGCGTGCCGCGGACTCCGACGTGCACAACTATTTCCAGCGCGCCGACCTGGACCGCTACGTGAAGGTGCTGGAGAGCCGGTTCACGCTGGCGATCATCGCCGTGCTAAAGGACGCCGGGTACTCGGTCGCCGGTCTGGAGCAGCGGGTCGAGGCCGTGGAGAACAACAACCTCTTTATCAACAACAGTGGGAACGTCGCGATTGGTGGGCGCGCGAACAGGGTCGGCAATGTGACGAAGACAGGGACGGCATCATGAGCTACGGCGACCGGGCCGAGGTGCACGGCAACTCCGGGAACATGGCCGTCGGCGGGCAAGGGAACAGGGTCGGCAACATCACCGTGAACTCCTCGCCGCCGGCATCTCCATCGACCAACCGGGCGGCCGGTCCCGCGGGACGGTCGCACCGGCTCGGGTTCGTCGTCGACGTGGTGAGCTACGGCGAGAGGTCGGCGCCCGCGCAGGAGCGGATCCAGGGGCGGCTCCAGTCGTTGCTGCGTGGGGTGGTCGCCGACGTCGGTGCCGACTTCGACGAGGTCGACCACGACGGCGGCTCGGGCGACGGCATGGTCGTGTTCCTGCCCTCCGGCGGCGACCCCACCCGGCTGCTGCCCGGCCTGCTGCGCGCGACCGCGGAACGGCTCGCGGAGGACAACGAGACGTACCGGGACCGGGTCCGCCTGCGCATGGCCGTGGGGTCGGGGCTGGTCGGCGAGGGCGCCACCGGGTTCAGCGGCCCGCTCGTGGTGAACATCAGCCGCCTGGTCGACAGCCAGCCGTTGCGGCGGGCGGTGGCGGACAACCCGGACTCCGACCTGGTCGTGCTGGTGCTCGACGCGCTGCACCGGGAGGTCGTCGTGCCGGGCTACCTCGCGCCGCGGGTCGCCCAGTTCCGCCTGGTCGACGTGGCCATGAAGGAGTTCATCGAGCCCGCGTGGCTGTGGGTGAGCACGCCCGGCGATCAGGGCCGGTAGGTCCCGAACGACCAGAGGTTGCCCTCGGGGTCGCGCGCGGAGTACTCGTGCGAGCCGTAGTCCAGGTGCTCGAGGTCGCGGACGATCGTGGCACCGGCCGCCTTCGCGCGCTCGAAGTGGGTCTGCGGGTCGTCGACCACGAGGTAGAGGCTGATCGGCGAGGCCAGCGGGTTCGCGGTGCCGCCGCCGAGCCAGCCGGGGTCGCGCGGGCCGCTGACCATGACCGTGTCGGCCCCGTGCCGGAGCTCGGCGTGGCCGATCTTGCCCCGATCGTCGCGGTGGATGTCGTGCTCGGTGAGGCCGAACGCCTCGGCGAGCCAGGCCACGGCCGCGTCCGGGTCCTGGTAGCACATGGCTGGGATGATCATGTGGGCGACGCTAATCCGCGGGTACCCAGGCGTATTGGACGGATGTGACCTCCCGCGCGGCCCGCCCCGGCAGCCGCGAGAGGTAGTCGGTCGGCGTGGTGCCGGCGAACTCGCGGAAGTCGCGGTTCATGTGCGCCTGGTCGTAGTAGCCGCACTCGGCCGCGACCCGGGACAGCTCCGCGCCGCCGACCCGGCGCAGCAGCCTGGAGAACCGGACGATCCGCGCGACCGTCTTCGGTGGCAGCCCGACCTGCTGGCGGAACCGGGTGACCAGGTGCCGGCGGCTCCAGCCGACCTCGTGCGCCAGCGCGCCGATCGGCACCGTGCCGCCGGACTCGCCGAGCCGCCGCCACGCCCACGCGACCTCCGGCGCGGGCTCCGGGCCACGGGCGGCCCGGTCCGTCAGGAACCCGTCGAGCACGGCGAAGCGGTCCGCCCAGTCGGGCGTGTTCGCCAGCCGCTCGGTGAGCCGGGCGCCGGCCGGGCCGAGGACGTCCGCGAGGTCCACGACCGCACCGGTCAGCTCGTCCATCGGCACGCCGAGCAGCGTGTACGCGCCGAGCGGGGTCAGCTTGAGATCCACGCACTCGATGGCGCCGAACTGGTCGATGACGGCGTGCGTGTCGGTGAGGCCGGTGACGAACGCACCTGGCAACCCACCGAACGCGGCGCCCATGTTGAGGATCACGGTGGCGGTCGGCGTCGGCGTGGCGAGCCAGCGCTCACCGCTCGTGGCCGGTTGGGTGAATCCCAGATAGTTCCTGGTCAGCAGCGTACGCACCGGCTCGCTCGGCCGGCTTTCGGCGTAGCTGAGGGCGGGCACCGCCGTGCTCACGGCACCGATCGTAGCCGCGTCGCAAATCTGGCTCAGTTGCAAACCTCTGGCGATAGTGCTCCGAAGCTCATAGTGTGCAACTCGTGTCCACCTCGGTAGCAATGCACATGAGCGATGGCCTGATCGACGCGCCCACCTCGGTGATCTTCGGTGGCGTCGCGGTGATCGGCGTGGCGGTGGCCCTTGTCGGGGCTCGCCGTGATCTCGACGACCGGACCGCGCCGATGGCCGGCCTGGTCGCGGCATTCGTGTTCGCCGTCCAGATGATCAACTTCCCGGTCCTGCCCGGTGTGAGCGGCCACCTGCTCGGCGGCGCGCTCGCGGCGATCCTGGTCGGCCCGTGGGTCGGCGCGCTGTGCGTGAGCATCGTGCTCGCCGTGCAGGCACTCGTGTTCGCCGACGGCGGCCTGACCGCGCTCGGCGCCAACGTCACCAACATGGCCTTCATCGGTCTCGCCGCCGGATTCCTGATCGCGCTCGCGCTGCGCCGCCTCGCCACCCGCGGCCGGGCGGGGCTGGTGGCGGTCGCGTTCGTCGCGGCCTTCGGCAACGTGGTGATCGCCTCGCTCGGCTTCGTGCTCGAGTTCGCGATCGGCGGCGACGCGGCCTTCTCGCTCGGCGGGGTAGCCGCCACGATGGTCGGCCTGCACGCGCTCATCGGGATCGGCGAGGGCGTGATCACGGCGCTGACCGTGACCGCGGTGGCCGGCGCCCGGCCCGACCTGGTGTACCTGCTGCGCGGCACGGCGAGACCGCTGGAGCTGCGCCCGTCGCCGCTCGGGAGTGCGTCATGAGGCGGAGGTGGGTCTTCCTCGCCGGGTTCGCGTTGGTGGCGCTGGTGATCGCGGGTGGGCTGTCGTACTTCGCCGACTCCGACCCGGACGGGCTGGACTCCGCCACGCTCGAGGGCTGCGAGGTGGTCGAGACGCCGCGGGGGGAGGAGCTGACCGGCTCGTGCATCGCGCAGCGAGCCGACGAGCACGGCTTGGCGGACAGCCCGCTGGCCGACTACGCGGTGGGCGGTGACGACCGGTTCACCGGTGTCGCCGGTGTCGTCGGCGTCCTCGCCACCGCGGTCGTCGCGGGCGGTCTGTTCTGGTTGCTGCGCCGCCGGCCCGGCAAGCCGACCGGACACCGCCGGGCATGAGTGGTGTCCAGCTGCTGTACCGGTCGGGCAGCTCGCCGGTGCACCGGCTGCCGGCTCAGGTGAAGATCGTCGCGGCGCTGCTCGCGGTGATCTGCGTGGTGGCCACGCCGCGCGAGGAGTTCTGGGCGTTCGGCGTGTACCTGGTGCTGCTGCTCGGGATCTGGTCGGTGGCCGCGGTCCCGGTCGGCCACGTCCTGCGGCGCGCGGTGATCGAGGTGCCGTTCGTGGTGATCGCACTGGTGATGCCGTTCCTCGGCGCCGGACCGCGGTTCACGTTCCTCGGGCTCAGCCTGTCCGAGCCGGGCGCGCTGGCGGGGTGGAACATCCTCGCGAAGGGCACGATCGGCGTGTTCGCGTCGCTGACGCTCGCGGCCACCACGACCCCGCGCGAGCTGATCGTGGGCCTGCAGCGGCTGCGCGCGCCGGCGGTGCTGACCACGATCGCGACGCTCATGCTGCGCTACCTCGAGGTGATCGCCGCCGAGGCCCGGCGCATGCGCACCGCACGGATCTCCCGCGGCCACAACCCGCGGTTCCTGTGGCAGGTCGGCGCGACCGCGCGGGGAATCGGCGCGCTGTTCGTACGCAGCTACGAGCGAGGCGAGCGGGTGCACCTGGCGATGGTCTCCCGCGGCTGGACCGGCACGATGCCCGACCACGGGGTGGCGGCCGCGCCGGCCACGTGGCTCGCCGGCCTGCTGCCGGTCCTGGTGACGGCGTGCGTGATGGGCGCGGCACTATGGCTGCCGTGAGCGGGAGCGACGGAGCGTCCGCCGTCTGGACGGAGGAGCAGCGCAGGCGTGAGGGACGAACGCCGAGCAGCGCACGGAGGAAGACGGCGGGTAGCGGAGGAGCGGAGCGAACCGAGGGCGCCGTGAGCGGGAGTGAGGGTGACGCGGTCTCTGCCGTGAGCGGGGAGCCGGCCCTGGACAGGCCGCCGGCGTTGTCGGTCGAACGGCTGGCGTTCGCGTATCCGGACGGCCACCAGGCGCTGTACGGGATCGACCTTCGGGTCGAGCCGGGTGAGCGGGTGGCGGTGCTGGGCCCGAACGGCGCGGGCAAGACGACGCTGGTGCTGCACCTGAACGGCGTGCTGTCCGGCGGGTCCGGGCGGATCCGCGTGGCGGGCCTGCCGGTGTCGAAGTCCACGCTGCGCGAGGTGCGCCGCCGGGTGGGGATCGTGTTCCAGGACCCGGACGACCAGCTGTTCATGCCGACGGTCGGCGAGGACGTGGCGTTCGGCCCGGCCAACTTCGGCCTGTCCGGCGACGCGCTGGAGGCTCGCGTGCGGTCGGCGCTCGCGGCAGTCGGCATGTCCGGCCACGTCGACCGGTCGCCGATGCACCTGTCCGGCGGCCAGCGCCGGCGCGTGGCGCTCGCGACCGTGCTGGCCTGCGACCCGGAGATCCTGGTGCTCGACGAGCCGTCGGCGAACCTGGAGCCCGTGGCCCGTCGGGAGCTGGCCGAGGTCCTGCTAGCCCTGGACCGCACGATGCTGATGGTCACCCACGACCTGCCGTACGCGCTGCAACTGTGCCCGCGCAGCGTCCTGATCGACGACGGCCTGATCGTCGCCGACGGGCCCACCCCCGAGCTGCTCGCGGACGCGGACCTCCTCGCCGCGCACCGGCTCGAGCTGCCCTACGGCTTCCGGCTGGACTGACCCCGGCGCTTCCCCGCCCCGCCATGTGTCGTGGCGGCGAGCAACCCCGGCGTGCCCGGCCCGCGTTGTCCAGGTGTGGAGGAAAGCACAGGGGAGGTCCGGTGAAACGGTCCGAGGAGACGGCCTACCGCGAGTACGTGACGAGTCGGATGGACGTCCTGCGCCGGGTCGCCTACCTGCTCTGCAGGGACTGGCACACGGCCGACGACCTCGTGTCGGTCACCATCAGCAGGCTCTACCGGCACTGGACGCGCGTCGGGTCGACTCCCGGCGTCGACGCCTACGTGCGGAAGATCCTGCTGCGGGTGTGGCTGGACGAGAAGCGCCGGCCGTGGCGCCGTCGTGAGGAGCCCGCCGAGCAACTGCCGGAGCTCGAGTCGTTTCCCGAGTTCCGCGTGGTCGACCGCGAGCAGCTGCTCGACCTGCTCGACAGCCTCCCGCCCCGGCGGCGGGCCGCGGTCGTGCTGCGCTTCTACTGCGACTTCTCGGTGGAGGAGACCGCCGAGATCCTCGGCTGCACTACCGGCACCGTGAAGAGCCAGACCGCGCGGGGGCTCGACACGTTGCGCACGCAGGCCGAGGCGGCCGTACGTGACTAGCAACGGAGACAAGGCAATGAGCAAGAACCTGTTCGACGACGCGATCGGGGAGGTGCCGCCGTCCACCGTGGACGTGGACGCGGTGATCGCGCGCGGGCGCCGCGCGGACCGGATGCGCCGGGTCGTGAGTCCCACGCTCGCGACCGTCGTCGCGGTCGCGACGCTGCTCGGCGGTGTGGCCGTGGTGGTGCTGTCCGACGACGACGCGGGCGGCTCCGCCCCGGCGAGCCCGCCCAGCACCACCACGGCGCCACCCTCGTCGGATCCGGTGAGTGAGTCGCCGTGCGCGGGCATGACCCCGACGGCGCCGCCGCAGCCGGAGGAGCCGGCGGTGACCGAGGACCGGCTCACCAGCGTGCTGAACGACGTGGTGTCGGACCAGCTGGGTCCGGGCGCCACCCTGGAGGAGAACCCCGACGCGAAGAACCGGGCGGGCAAGCGGCTCGGCGCGCTCGAGGCCTACCACTGGTACTCGAAGCTCAAGGAGACCAAGAACGGCTGCCGGGGCGGCGAGGACTACTACCTGGCGCGTGCCAGCGTGCGGTCCGCGGACGGCACGGGCAGCGTCCTGGTGCTGGTCGCGCGGGCGGGCGGTATGGGCAGCTCCCCGGACATCTTCGAGTGCGACGCCCCGAACGTCGAAAAGCCCGACGAGACCTCCTGCGAGACGGAGACGACCCCGAACGGCGACCTGGTGATGCGGACGGGGCTGGGTGCCGGCGGCGAGGCGAAGGGATCCCGGACGCTCCGGGTGGACGTGCTGCGGGCGGATCAGACGTTCGTGCTCGTCGAGTCGGCCAACATGGCCACATCCGGCAAGTACCCCGGGCCCGCGACCGCGTCGAAGATCCCGCTCAGCCACGAGCAGCTGAAGCAGATCGCGCTCGACCCGCGAGTGACGATGTACCCGGAGGGTTGAGTCATCGGGCCAGGAAGTGCCAGCCGACCCACAGCCAGAGGGCGACCATGATCAGCCGACCCGTCTTGGTGGCCATCGCGGCGGTGAGGAGGTGGCCGGCCGTCAGCCGGGACCGGCGGCGGGCGGTCACCTCCACCGCTGCCGCCGCGAAGGCCAGCAGCACGAAGCCGGCGCCGAGCAACCAGGACAGCATCGTCACCTCCGGACCAGCAGCCAGCCGGCGGACAGCCACAGCGCCCAGCCGGCCACGCGCAGCGGGTAGATCTCCAGGACCGGGTCCATGAGCAGGCTGAACGACAGCTCGCCGAAGAGGAGCGCGAGCAGCTCCCACGCCGCGAAGCAGACCGCCCACACCAACCATGCCCGGTGGCCGGTCGCGACCTGGGCGATCACGGTGTCGGATGGTCCGAGTCGCTTCCGCGCGGACGCCGCGTCGCTTCCGCTCACGGTGTTGGTTGGTTCGCTTCGCTCCCGCGCTACCCGCCGTCTTCCCTCCTCACCTGCTCGGCGCTGGCGCGCCTGCGCGCGCTCGTCAGTCCAGACGGCGGACGCTCCGGCGCTCCCGCTCACGGGGCGGGGGCGGCGGAACACCAACACCGCCACCAACGCGGCGATGCCGGGCACCAGGACGGCGATCAGCGCCGGGAGGCTGTGGCTGGTGAACGTGGCACCTACCGCCGCGTACGCCGCCCCGGCGACGAGGAGCCAGGGACGCATACCCCCATTGTTTCCGAAGCGCGGACGAACAGGCAGGATCGGTGCCATGAGCCAACCTTCTCCGCTGCACGACGTGCACACCGCGCTGGGGGCCTCCTTCACGGACTTCGCCGGGTGGTCGATGCCGCTTCGCTACGGCAGCGAGCTCGCCGAGCACCGGGTGGTGCGCGAGGCGGCCGGGCTGTTCGACCTGTCCCACATGGGAGAGATCGAGGTCACCGGGCCGGAAGCGGGGCGGGCCCTGGACTACGCCCTGGTCGGCAACCTGTCGGCGGTGAAGGCCGGGCGTGCCCGGTACACGATGATCTGCGACGCGGACGGCGGCGTGCTCGACGATCTCGTGGTGTACCGGATCGGCGAAGACCACTACATGGTGGTGGCCAACGCGTCGAACTCGGCGCTCGTGGCGGCGGAGCTGCGCACGCGCGCCGAGGGGTTCACGGTCGAGGTGGCCGACCGCTCGCTGGACTGCGCGCTGGTCGCGGCGCAGGGGCCGCTCTCGGCGGGCATCGTCGGGAAGGTGTGCGCGGCGGATCTCGACGCGTTGCCGTACTACGGCGCGACGCCGACCCGGATCGCCGGGCATGACGTGCTCCTTGCTCGCACCGGCTACACCGGTGAGGACGGTTTCGAGGTGTACGCGGAGTCGCCGAACGCCGCGGACGTGTGGCGGGCGCTGACCGAGGCGGGCGGCCCGGACCTGATGCCGACCGGCCTCGCCGCACGTGACACGCTCCGGCTCGAGGCGGGCATGCCCTTGTACGGCAACGAGCTCTCGGCGGACATGAGCCCGTTCGACGCCGGCCTCGGCCGGGTGGTGAAGTTCGACAAGGCGGCGGACTTCGTCGGCCGGGCCGCGCTCGACCAGCGCAGCAAGGTCGAGGCCGCGTCGACGCTGGTCGGCCTGGTCGGCGAGGGCCGGCGGGCGCCGCGGCACGGGTACCCGGTGCTCGACGGCGGGAACCAGGTCGGCACGGTGACCAGCGGCGCACTGTCCCCGACACTGGGTCGGCCGATCGCGATGGCCTACGTGCCGCCCTCGCTGTCCGCGCCCGGCACCGAGCTGGTCGTGGACGTGCGCGGCAGGACCGCCCCGGTCGAGGTGGTCAAGCTGCCGTTCTACAAGCGCGCTAAGTGAACGTTGGCGTGGTCGGCGGGGAGGTCGAGCAGTTCGGCGGTCGGGGTCATGGCGACACTGAACCACCGACCCCTGACAATTTCGGGAACTGGCGGGTCAGGCCACGCTTCGGGCACGCGCACAGGACGAGCAGCCGACCTCACCGCAGCTTCGCGGATCATCGTGCAGGGTCTTGGACCGCTCAACGGAACCTCAGGGGACCGCGACGCCACCCAGCCACAGTCAACCGCACGTCCGCACCGTTCGCCGGAACGTAACCGACACTGTGAATTCCGGGGCGGCGAGCTGATTCCGGGGAGGCGGACCAGCACCTCCTCTAGGCGGCGCCCGCGCTCCTCGCGTCGGCGACGGCCTTCGCCAGCTCGTCGCGGGTCATCTTGGAGCGGCCCTTGACGTCGAGGTCGCGGGCCAGCTTGTCGAGATCGGCCTTGCTGAGGCCATCCAGGTCCTCCGCGGATTCCTCGGCGGACGCGGCGGGCGTGTCGCGGCGCTTCTTGCGGCCCTCAACGCTCTTGGACAGGGCCTCGAACAGGTCCACGACCTTCGTCGGCTCGCTCGGCTCGGCCTCGGCGAGGATCTCCTTGCCCTCGCGCTTGTCCTCGATGAGCTTCTCGACCTGCTGGGTGTACGTGTCGTGGTAGTCCTCGGGCCGCCACTCGTCGGTCATCGACTCGATCAGGCTCATCGCCATCTCGATCTCCTTGCCGCGCGCGGTGGTGATCTCCGGCAGCGACTTCAGCTCCTTGGCGGGGTCGCGGATGTCCTCGGGGAACAGCAGGGTGTTCAGCACGAGCATGCCGTCGCCCGCGCGCACCGCGGTCAGGTACTCCTTGCCGCGCATCACGAACGTCGCGACGCCGGCCCGGTTGGTCTTCTCCATGGCCTGCAGCAGCAGCGAGTACGACCGGCCGTACTCCTCCTTCGACGGCGCCAGCCAGTACGTCTTCTGAAAGTGGACCGGGTCGATGTCGTCGAGCTCGACGAACGTGTCGATGTCGATCGTCCGCGACCGGCCGGGCGCGATCGCCTCCAGCTCGTCCGGCTCGATGATGACGTACTCGCCGCCACCGAGGTCGGCGCCCTTGACGATGTCGGAGAACGCCACCTCCTTGCCGGTCCGCTCGTTGATCCGCTTGTACCGGATCCGGTCCGACGTCCCCCGCTCGAACTGCCGGAAGCTGATCGTGTGGTCCTCGGTCGCGCTGTACAGCTCGACCGGGATCGTCACGAGACCGAAGTTGATCGCCCCGCTCCAGATCGGTCTTGCCACTGCTTCTGCCCTCCCCTTCGCGGTCAGTGCCCGATCATCATGACCCTTTCCCGGAAGGATGCACCAGTCCGGCACTTCGTGGTTTGTCCCGCGAACGGCGTGGGTACCACACCGGTTGCACGCTCAAGCGCGAATCCAGAAGGAGCCGACCCATGGTTGACGTGTCGAGACTGCCCGGTCCCGTATCGGAGACCTGGGACTGGCAGCGTCGCGGTGCCTGCCGTGGCCACAACAGCGAGTTGTTCTTCCATCCGCGCGCCGAGCGAGGCCAGGCACGCGAGCGGCGCATCGCACACGCGAAGGAGATCTGCCGTACCTGCCCGGTGATCGTCGAGTGCCGACACCACGCGCTGACCGTGTACGAGCCCTACGGCATCTGGGGCGGTCTCGACGAGAGCGAGCGCCGCGCGGCTTACGTGCACCGCAAGCGACGGAGCGAGCACGTGGCTTAGCCGCCTCTAGCCGGCGACCCGAGCGCAGAGTCGGGCCGTGGCGTCGACCAGTCGGGGGCCGTCGAGCAGCGTGGCGTCGTTGTGATCTGCTCCGGGCTGCTCGACGGACGTGACGGGTCCGCCCGCCACTCGCGCCACCGTCCGGCTCTGTTCCGTGGGGACGATCGAGTCCGCGGTTCCGTACACGACCACGGTCGGCACCCGCACCCGGCGGATCCGCTCCGCGACCGGGTAGCGGTCCTTCAACAGCAGCCTGACCGGCAGGAACGCGTAGTGCTCGGCCGCCACGTCGGCCAGCTCCGTGAACGGTGAGCGCAGCAGCAGCCCGCCCGGCGGGTGCTCGGTCGCGAGCTCGGTGACGACGGCCGCGCCGAGGCTCTCCCCGAAGTAGACCAGCCGCTCGGGCGGCACGCCCAGGTCGTCGACCAGGTAGCTCCGCGCCGCGCGCACGTCGAGGGCGAGCCCCTCCTCGGTCGGGTCGCCCGGATTGCCGCCGTAGCCGCGATAGTCGAGCAGCAGCACCGACATGCCGCGCGCTCGCAGCGCCTCGGCCAGCGGCGCGCGCGTCGACCGGTCACCCGCGTTGCCATGTGCGACCAGCACCGACACCCCCAGGTCGGCACCCGTGGCGGGGACGTACCAGGCGCCCAGCTCCAGCCCGTCCGCGGTCTCCAGTACTACGTCGCGCGCCCCCGGCAGGACCGTCGCGGCCGCGGGCACCGGGCCCGACGACGGCAGGTAGATCAGGCGGCGTTGGAATATGTAGGCGAGCGTCAGCACCACGAGGACGAGCACCGCCAGCACGGCGAGCACCTGCAGCACCCGTCGAGTGTGACGTACCGGCCCGCGGTGGCCCATCGACTTGTCCATCGATCCGAAACATTAGGGTTGTCCAGTGCTGACGATGCAGGACGCCTTGCTCGCGTTGACCCGATACTGGACCGAACGCGGCTGCATGATCGTGCAGCCGTTCAACACCGAGGTCGGTGCCGGCACCCTCAACCCGGCGACCATCCTGCGCGTGCTGGGTCCGGAGCCGTGGCGGGTCGCCTACGTCGAGCCGAGCGTTCGGCCCGACGACGCGCGGTACGGCGAGAACCCGAACCGGCTGCAGACGCACACCCAGTTCCAGGTCATCCTCAAGCCCGACCCGGGCGACCCGCAGGAGCAGTACCTCGCGAGCCTCGAGGTGCTGGGCATCGACATCCACGCGCACGACATCCGGTTCGTCGAGGACAACTGGGCCAACCCGGCGACCGGCTCGTGGGGGCTGGGCTGGGAGGTGTGGCTGGACGGGCTGGAGATCACCCAGTTCACGTACTTCCAGCAGGCCGGCGGGATGAGCCTGGACCCGGTGTCGGTGGAGATCACCTACGGCGTCGAGCGCATCATCATGGCGCTGCAGAAGGTCGGCCACTTCTCCGACATCGCCTACGCGCCGGGCATCTCCTACGGCGAGGCGTTCGGCCAGGCCGAATACGAGATGAGCCGGTTCTACCTGGACGACGCGGACGTCGACACCCAGCGCCGGCTGTTCGAGGACTACGCCGCCGAGGCCCGCCGGATGCTCGACGCCCGACTGCCCGTGCCCGCGTACGTGCACGTGCTGAAGTGCTCGCACACGTTCAACGTGCTGGACTCCCGCGGCGCGATCAGCACGACCGAACGGGCACGGGCGTTCGCCCGGATGCGCGGGCTCTCGCGCGAAGTGTCGGCACTGTGGGCGTCGCGGCGCGAGGAGCTGGGACATCCGCTGGGGGAGTCGCCCGCCCCGGCTCCGGTGGCCGCGCCGTCGTCGTTCCCGGAGGTGTCCGAGGCGGCGCCGCTGCTGTTCGAGGTCGGCACCGAGGAGCTGCCGCCCGGCGAGGTCTCCCGCACCGCCCGCGCGCTGCGGGAGGCGCTGGCGGGCAAGCTCGCCTCGACCCGGCTCGCGCACGGCCCGGTCGAGGTCCATGCGACGCCGCGGCGGCTCGTCGCGCTGGTCGCCGACGTGGCGCCGCGCGAGCCCGACGCGGAGCGGTTCGTACGCGGCCCGCGGG
>NZ_JBOHGB010000056.1:0-39189 GCF_050699935.1 Actinophytocola sp. | reverse complement strand
TCCGGGGCAGGAGCCAGACGGAGGCGAGGGAACCGACAGCGGAGAGGTCACTAACCGGCGCTCGATGGCGCGTCCCCTTGTCATCGCTTCACGGTTCCGGGGAAGCCGGGGGCGGCAGTGTCATGAAGGCCCTCGAAGGGCGACCGACGCAGGCCGTCACCCCGACTTCCGCCTAGTTCCTACCACAAGCCCCCTTAGCGAGCCTGCACGGAAGAGGGTGCACTAGTGACCGACGTCCTCCGGCTTGACGACCTGTGCGTACCGGTCGAGATTGGCGGCAGCAGCCGCAAGGCTCGGCTCACCATTGAAGTCGACGGATCGTTGCGTCTGAAGGCCGCCGATGACGTGGCGACCGAGGAACTGCAGCAATTCCTGGCATCGAAACGCGAGTGGGTCTACCGCAAGCTGGTGGAGAAGGAAGTCCTGCAGCACGAGCCCATCACCAAGGAACTCGTCGACGGCGAAGGCTTTCTATACCTGGGTCGCAGCCATCGACTGAAGATCGACGACGTGAAGGGAGCGGTTCGCCTTGAGCGCGGGCGACTCGTCCTACCTCGGCGCCTCTTCGAAGTCGGGGAAGCGAGTCTGATCGCCTGGTACCAGCGCTGTGGCGAGACTTGGCTGCGACCTCGCTCAAAGACATGGGCAGAGCGAATACGAGTCGATGCAGGGCCAATCGAGGTGGCCGACCTCGGTTACAAGTGGGGAAGCGCCACGGCGGGACGGCGCGTGCGCATCCACTGGGCGACGCTCCAGCTGCCACCGCCACTCGTCGATTACGTGTTGGCGCACGAACTCGCACATCTGCGCGAGCCTCACCACGGCCCTGCGTTCTGGCAGCTGCTCGCTCGCGTCATGCCTGACTACGAAGAACGCAAGCAGGAGCTGGCCAAGCGGGGCGCCTGCCTTTGGTTTGGGGACCGACGGGACTGAGCTGGCCTCGCTCTGGTCGGACGACCAGAGGTTGACCTGACTCCTCATCGACGCACGTACATGTTCGCGGTTGCCCCTGTCCTATGACGGCCCAAGACACGTTTGGCCGTCTGGAGTCGAGCGAGTCAGCTCGACGAACCCGAGCAGTTCGGGGAGATCCAACGAGGGAGGCCGTGCACGGAGTGCAGTAAGTCATGTCGAGGGCGTAGCGCTCCGATCTCTGACGTGATAAGCAAGGAAGGTTGCTGCTGCCTGGAGCTGGTGGGGGAAGTGAGAGACATGCTCCGTAAGGTCGTGCGCTTCTACGAGCTGCTTGGGGTTCGTGAGGAAGGCAACGGCGCGTCGACCGTGCCGGTTTCATCTGACTTCTGGCAGTTGATGGCCGAGCACGTGAAGTCGCTATCTGCCGCGGGCCGACAGGCTCGCATCCGAGGACGTCTGACCCATGGCGAGAGCCGCACCGGTAAGCAGCCGGCGCTTCCGTACTTTTACATCGCGGGTGTCCGGGAGCGATCCGAGTGGCCAGACAGTCTGAGCAACCGGACTGGGGTCGTCGGGGACTTGGAGCCCACTGATCAAGACGCCGTGCTGATCGAGCCAACCTATGTTGTGCCATTCGGCGCTTCCAACCAGGTTGCGGTCGTCACGATGTCGATCGGGGCCCCACGCGTAACGACCCTGGAGTCGTGGTTCAGCCACATGCTGCCGCCGGGCGCGCCCCTTCACAGCTACACGCTGCTCCCGGTGATCAACTCTCGCGTGGCGGAACGACTTGCGGAAGCTCGTGGTGCCGCCATCCTGCGCGTGAAGATGACCTCAGACGTCGACGTGCCAGAGGTGGGCGGTGGTGAGATCGGGGACGCGGCCCGTGCCGCCAAGCGCGTGTCGCAGGAAACCGACATCGAGCTCGGGTGGACCCTGGATCGGCGTTCCGGCCACGACGACACGAAGGCGGTCCTACTACAAGGTGCACAGTGGGTACGGAGCGACTTCGTCACCAGCGCCAGGGTGAGCCTGGAGCTCCCGGACGGTGACGATGGATTCCACCGCAAGCAGTACGACCTGATCAAGCAGCAGTTCACCTCGACTCAGAAGTTCGACATCAAGCGCGATGAGCAGCCCTCAGAATTGTCGGTGCTGACTGGTATCAATGAGGCGATCGAAGCGTTCCGGAAGGAGTTCTCGTAGCCAGCCGCTCAGCCGGCGAACGAGGACCGGCGGCGCTGAGGAGTAACGATGGGCAACGCCTCTGTCACCCGCAGCAGAAGGCTGCTCGGTCGATTGAAGACCGCCTGGTTCGTGCTGACCAGCTGGGTTGCCGACCGCCCCACACAGGTCGCGCTGAGCCTGGCCCTACTCGTCGCAACTCATGCAGCGTTGGCGACGGTCCTTCTGCCCGCGCTTAACCCCTACAAGAGCATCGGGCTGGAGCCGAACACTGGCACAGCCGTAACGCTCTACCTCGGTCTCGCCGCCGCAGCGGCGATCGTCGCGGGTTTCGCCGGCGTGATCATCGTCTTCACCATTGGCTCCGAAGCAGGACGCATTCGGCAGTTCCGTTTCGCTGCTGGTAAGGCCCTACATCGGTCGTGGATGACCGTCGTCATCGAACCGTTCCTCGCCACCCTGCTAGGGATTGTGGCTGCCGCTACACAGGTGACCTCAGGCAAGGGTGCCGCCCCCTGGCTATTCGAACTGGGCGTTGTCCTACTGACCCATGGGGCGATACGGCTGATCTGGCTACTTCACGAGCTTGTGGAGATCGTCTACGCCGATGACCACGACGCAGACGCGAAGACCCGAGAGGTGGCAGCGGAAACCCTCTTTCCCCGGAAGACAGGTAGTTGACTTGCCTCTGGGGCGGCCGCAGGTTGTCCCATCACGGGCTCGACAGGCACAGATCCGGCCTGCATCGTTGCGTATGAATCGATCGGCCGCGTGAAGGAGCCAGCGCCCCGAATCACGGCACCCGTGCCTCCGCCACGACCGACTCGTCGGCAGCGGGAGCTGAGGGTTCGCGAGCTCGAAGACGAAATGAGCGGCTGCGAAGTCGCAGATGATCGTCCACTTTGATCCTCCACAGGCTGGGTTGCGCTACGCGCGAGGCGTCAGGTGTGGCGCGACCCATTGGAGGCTGTTACGGCAACCGTGCGTTCTCGACGTCCTTGAGTAGCACATCCGGGTCCGGTATCCGGTAGGTCGGCAGTGGGACCGTTAGCCAACTCGGCTCGAATGCCAGGCCGGTCTGCTGCTCGAGGATGGCCAGGCAGGTGGCGTCGAGGCTGTCGTCGGACAGGTCGGCGTCGTCGAGCCAAGCCGGCAGCTTGTCGAACGTGTCCATGCCGTCGGCCGCCATGGACACGTCGAAACAGGCCGTCACCTGTCCGTCGTTGGCCTGGACGATGCGCCAGCGGCCTTCGACGTTCCAGTGGACGCTGCAGAACCTGCCGCCAGCCGCCGTGGCGCGACGGGCGATCTCGGGCACGGTGCCCGTCCAGCCGTTGTTCTCGATGGCCACCACGGCCGTGTCGGCGGTGACGGTCTGCAGGTAGAACCAGGTGCCGAAGTCCTCGTCCGGAACGATGGCATCGTCGAACGGCCGTGACTCGAGTGACTCGGCCGGATCGCCGCCGTAGACGGCGATGACGTCCGGCTCGGTGCGCCCCTGGATGACGGCCACGGTCCAGGCAAGGGTGTCGTACTCCTGGATCCAGGCGTACTTGTCGATCAGCTGGCGCATGAGGCGTCCTTGGCGATGTCCACGCCGGCATACGGCTCGGCGGCGATCCGGTCCGGATGCGCAATTCCTACCAGGTACTCGTCCCCCACGCTGATCTTCTGCAGCGCGTACGCCCGGCTGATCGTGCCGCCCTGGCAGGACTGCTCCCGATCCGGCACCTCCTCGGTACGGGCACCGGCGCCGCCTTCCTGGCTGGAAGCGAACGGGTACTCGTCGCACGAGCCCAGCGGGTAGCTGCGCGTGAAGCTGCCACAGCTGGCCGACCACTTCGCCCGCCGGCTCTGCGGCGTGTCCCGGTGCAGTTGGAAGTCCTTGCCTTCGCCCCACGCCGAGCTGATGTTCCGCCCGATGAACGGCATCTTGGCCGCGTCCAAGATGACCAGCTTGATCTCGCCACACTGCTTGGTCGCGAGGATCGAATCGACCGTGCAGTCCTCCAGGTTGGGTGCCGCGCTCTCGGTCACCATGAGCGTCGCTTCACCCTCGCCGAGTACGACAGTGTCGTAGCCGGTGACGCCACCAAGCATGTCGTCGACAGCGCTCTTGATCGGGCCGATGCCCACGACGGCCACGATGCCGACAGCGACGAAGATGGGCAGGAGCAGGCCGGATCTGGAGCGAGTTGCCATGACGAGTGACCTCCCAGTGCGCAGCGACGAGCTGTGTACTAGGAGTGTCGCAGAGAGCACTGACAGTCGTAGGCGATGAGAATCGAGGCCGCCTCTGGCCGCCGCTATTGCCGCAGCCGGTTGGCTGTCGCTCCGAAGGTCGGCGTCGAGCATGGCGGGGGGCCTGGATGGGCTGCGCGCGGCTTGAGCCAGGAGGCGTTCGCCGACCTGGTCGGCGTCCATCGCACCTACATGGGCGGCCTGGAGCGGGGAGAGCGAAACTCACCCTCAAGTCGTTGGAGCGCATGGCGGATTGCCTTGGCGTTGATCCGCTGTCGTTGCTGCGCTGAGGATTCCCGCTACTTGCGCTGTCGGGCCGCAAGGATTGGTATCTCCGCGATCTTCTCCGCGCTCAGGTCGTTCCAGAGCAATCCACAGGGCCATCGGGGCTTCCCGCATCGGATCACCTCGTCCGGCGTCACGATGACGTCGACGCTGAAGTCGTGTTCGGTCTCTGGTAGTTCGTCATCGACCACCTGGAGCGAGTGCACGGTCGTCACGATCGTCGTCTCGGGCCCGATCAGCCCGGCTTCCTGAAGTAGCGCCACCTCAATGTCGGAGTAGCCGGCGCCCTTGCCGATGCGGACGCCCTGGCGGTTGACCGCGACGCTGCCGCAGACAATCAGATCGACCGGCTCCATCTCGTCGACACCGACCTGGCGCGCGATCTGCGCTGCGACGTTCTTGGCGGCGGCTTCCTCGGGAGACACCGGGAGGTTTGCCGGATCGAGCAGGTAGAACGGCAGCGGCTCGGCGAGTTTGGGCACCGCCATGTAGAGGAGCTTGCCCTCGCGGAGTGCCAGAGCACGCGCCGGCTCCTGTGCGGCGTCGGGGACGGCCTTGACGACGCCGGCGGCCTGCCATTCGGACAACTCGGCGAGGCAGTTGGCGGCGCAGTCCGCGCCGAAGAATGACGGGATGCGGCCATGCACGCCGGGCGGGACGGCCTGTTGTTGTTCCAGCAGCGACCACATGCGTTCGCGGGCCGCCTGCTTCGCCTGGTCCACGTCGGTCACGCCGGCTCCTCTTAGGTCGAGGCCATCAGCGCCATCACGCGGTCGTAGACGTCTTGCATCGCGGGCGCTTGCCTCCATGGTCGCAGCTCGCGGCAGGCATCGAACATGATGTTGAGCCCGCCGCCGCCCCAGGTCTGCTCGACGACGTCGATCGCTTGGTGCAGCACGGCAACCGCTTGGTCTGGCTGGCCTTGGCGCAGGAGTGCGAGGCTCAGGTTGCCCAGCACGATGGCCTGCGACTTCGACCGGTCGCGCAGCTCGTCGGCGGTGGCTTCGAGGATGGGCTGGGCGTGCTTGGCCCTGTCGAGGAACAGGTAGCAGGAGCCGGCGAGCCGGCCCGGTTGCGTCGGCGAGAACAGGTCCAGCGCGACGTCGGCGTCGTCGACCTGGTCGAAGTACCCGTCTGCGTCAGCGAGCGCCTGTTCGCACTCGCGCTGCTGGCCGAGCATGGCATGCGCTTCGGCCGTGTGAAGGACGGCGAGGCCAGCCAGGACGTGGCTCACGCCGCTGGCGGTGTCGGCAGTCTGCCGGGTGAGCGTCAGGCCGGCGACCGGGTCTTTCTCGCCGTAGAGCGCGACGAAGCTCTTGCGTAGCAAGGCAAGGCTCTCGGCCACTGGGTCGTTGAGCTGGCGGGCCGCGGTGACGGCTTGGTCGAAGTAGGCGTTGGCCGTGGCGTGGTCTCGGCGCTGGGAGGCGTCCCAGACGAGTTGGCCCATCAGCGTGGCGCTCTCGGTTTCGGCCGCCCACAGCTCGCGGCGGACACGGTTGGTGGGGGCGTGGGCGCGGAGGAAGGCGACCTTGCCGAGGCACTGGCCCGTCTCGGCCAGCAGCGACGTCGACGGGGCGCTGTCGTAGCGCTCGTCGAGGGCGCGGACCTGCTCGCGGAGCCGGGCGACGGCGACCAGGTCGACGCTGCCGGGATGTTGGAGGGCGTAGGCCAGCCGCTCGTCGTCGGCCGCGCTGTGGTGCGTGTCTTCGGTCAGCAGGTCGTCGAGTTGCTCGATCGACACCTGGAGGCACTGCGCCAGTTTCGGTCGCAGCCAGGGCAGCGGGCCCTTCTCGCTGACGCCGCTTTCCCAGCGCCGGACGGTGCTGGGATCGACGTCGAGGGCGTTCGGCCAACTGTTCCTGGGTGAAGCCGAGCGCGACGCGACGCTGCGCGAGGCGGTGCCGCTTGGTCGCCACGCTGTCGCCTCCTTCTTGACCGCCCCCAGCGGCTGTTTCTGCAGGTCAAGCGGGTCAACGCCCTGTTGGCGCCCGGTCGACGCCTCCTTGGCGCTCTGGAACCGGCCGGTTACGGCCGGTTGGCTCCAAGGTAGCCGCCCACCCGGCCAGGGAGCAACGGAGGTTTGGCCGTGACCAGCCCAAGACCAGCAGAAACGCCGCCATGTGGCGATCTTGCGCTCGACCCGATCGCCGGCGTTCCCGCCATCGCCGCCGCCATCCTGCTGGAGCACACCGACGACCACGGCCGCTGCATGGCCTGCAGGGCGGCGTGGCCGTGCACCCGGCCGCGTTGGCCGAGCATCACCTGGCCGGGATCTGACGTGGCTTCCGAGACCGGCCGGGCTGACGACGCCGGATACCCCGACCCCCGTCGCCAGCCCGGCCACCACATCGAGCGGGCGGACCGGCCGCTCTTCGGTTACCTCCGCGTCGGCCCGCTGATGCCGGCCACCGAGATCGAGCAGTTGCGGCGCGCCTTGGCTAACTACGCGCGGCGCGAGGGCTTCACGTTGCTGCGGACCTTTGTAGACGACAGCCCGATTCACACCGCCGCGCTGGCGGAGCTGACCGACGCGCTCAGATCCGGCCAGGCCGCCCACGTCCTGGTGCCGTCGCTTCGGCACTTGGCGCACTTTCCCGGCGTACAGCTGGCGATGAAGGACCTGCTCGAGTCGCAGACCGGCGTGCGGGTACTGGTCATGTACCCCTCGCTCGAGGAGTCGCCGTGACGGCCGCGCTCGCCGAAAGGCCACAGGCGGAATCCATGAACGAAACCCCGCGTCCGGAATGGGAGCAGCGGAGCGAACTGACCTTGGCCGCGCTGCCGAGCGCCGTGAGCTGCGCCCGCCTGTTGGTCCGCAGCGCGGCGCTGCGCCTGCAGCTCGATGCGCGGTCGACGGCGGCCATGGAGGAGATCACCGACGCCTTGGTGATCCACTCGGTCGTGACGACCGGTGTCTCCGAGATGGGACCGCTCGACGGGGACGCGGTCATGCGACTCCGACTGCTGGTGGTGCGGCTTCGCTTCATGCCCGACCGCGCCATGGTCGAAGTGTGGGACCGCAGCCGCGAAGCCCCACATTCCCGGCTCGGCCGTTTGTACGCGGTGCAGATGGCCGACGACTGGGGCTTCGAGCTGTTCCCCTCCGGCCAGCGTGCCGTGTGGTGCGCGACGTCGCTGACATTCGACACGCCGAACGTGCTGCCGGCGCTACCGCGGCGCATCGCACGACGGGTCACACCGATCGCCGACGACGAACCGCCCCTCGGCGCGCCGGACCCCGCCCTGCTGAAGCGGGTGCTCGAGGGCTTGCGCCGGCTCGGATCGGACGGCGACTGATGCTGATCACCTTCGAAGGTCAGGACGGGTCCGGCAAGACGTCGCTGCTGCGTGCCACCTACACGGCGCTCACCAGGCTGGGCGTTCCGGCGATCACGGTGGACGAGTTCTCGGACAGCCCGTACGGCCAGCGTCTACTTGAGACACTGGCCCGCGACAAGTTCCTTCGGCCGGTACTCGGCGAGCCGGCCACGGCCCGCATTCGCGCGCTGGAGATCGTGTCCGACTTGTACTACCTCGACGAGCGAGTCATCACGCCGGCGATCCAGGCGGGCTACGTCGTGCTCAAGGACCGGCACCTCGACACCGTGTTCTTTACCCAGGCGCAGTTCCTCATGCAGGCCAGCGAGCGTTCGCCGACGCGAGCCATGCGGTGGCTCAGCGGGCTGCTCAGCGAGCTGCGCTCCCCGCCCGCGGCGACGGTCTACGTCGACGCGCCGCTCGGCGTCCGGCTCGCGCGCATCCGGAAGCGGCCGGACCGGTTCGGCGAAGACCGCGCTCACCAGGTGAGCCAGGAGGACCTCGACGTCTTCGCGGCTCGCGAGCAGATCATTCGCCAGCTCATCGCCGGCGCGCCGGCGCGCTTTCTCGTCGTCGACAACAGCCGTCCGCTCTCGGAAGGGGTGACGCAAGTCCTTGACCTGGTCCGTACTTGGCATTCCGGTGCTTCGTAGAAAGGCGAGCCGCACCATGGCCGAACTCCTCACGTTCCCGACCACATCCGCGCTCCACCGCAAGGACCCCCAGATGAAGCTGCGCGCGGCCGTCGTCGGCCTCGGCAAGCAGGCACGGGAAGACCACATCCCCGGCCTGCTGGCGTCCGACGGCGCCGAGCTGGTGGCCGTCTGCGACGACGACGCCGAAGTCGTTCGCGAGCAGCAGTACAAGTTGCGGGTCGCTGGCTACACCGACTTCCGCGAGCTGTTCCGCGCCGAGCAGCTCGACCTCGTCGTGGTCTGCGTGCCGCACCACGTCGGCCGCGACGTCATCGAGGCGGCCGCCGAACACGGCATCCACATCCTCAAGGAGAAGCCGTTCGCCACCACACTCGCCGAGGCCACCGATCTGGCCGACCGGTGCGAGCAGGCCAAGGTCCACCTCATGGTCACGCTGCAGCGGCGCTTCAACCCGATCTACACCAGCTTCACCCAGCTCGCCGACCAGATCGGCACGCCGTTCGTGGTGAACGCCGCCTACACGCTGCACATCAGCGATCCGTCCGATGGCTGGCGCGGCCGGACGGCCAAGGCCGGCGGCGGCTGCATCATCGACATGGGCTACCACGTCATCGACATGCTGCTCTGGTACTTCGGCCTGCCGGACCGGGTCCTCTGCGACATGTCGATGAGCGCCCGCCCGGACCGCAACTACGATGCCGAAGACACCGCGCTCATCCACTTCAGCTACGACAGCGGCCTCTACGGCTCACTGCTCCTGTCCCGCTTCATCGGACCGAAGGCCGAACAGATCCGCCTCGTCGGCAGCCGGGGAATCGTCGACCTGGAACGCGGCCGCATCCGCCGGCTCAGCAACGACGGCGAGGTCCTGGAATCCCTTGCCCGCGAACAAGCCTGGCCGTCCGCTGCGGCCTCACAGGTCAACTACTTCTGCCGCGTCATCGAAGGACTGCGGCCGAACATGAGCGGCCCCAAGGAAAACATCGCCCACCTCAGCTTCATCGCCGCCTGCTACGAGGCTGCCCGCACCCACGCCTACGTCAACCCCAAGGAGCTGCTGTGAACTCGCCCCTCGCGCTGCTCGGCGGACCGCCCGTCATCCCGGCCGGCGGACGGCACTTCAGCTGGCCGCCGCTCACCGACGCCACCACCAAGGCCGTGGTCGACCAGCTCGACACCAGCATCTCCGTCTACGACCGCTCCGGCGTCATCGCCGATCTGGAAGATGCGCTCCGGGACTACTTCGGCGTTCGGCACGCCGTGCTCGCCAGCTCCGGCACCGCGGCGCTGCACTCCAGCTACGCCGCCGCGCTCGTCGAACCCGGCGACGAGGTGATCGTCCCGGCCTACACGTTCTTCGCCACCGCCACACCGCTGCTGCACCTCGGCGCCGTGCCGGTACTGGCCGACAGCGACGAAACCGGCAACGTGTCGGTCGAGGACGTGGCCAACCGGATCACCGAGCGGACGGTGGCCATCATGGTGACCCACCTCTGGGGAATCCCGGCCGACGTGAACGGCCTGAAGGCTCTCGCCGATGCGCATGGCTTGGCGCTGCTGGAGGACGCCTCACATGCCCACGGCGCGACCGTCACCGGACGCAGGGTCGGCACGTTCGGTCGCGTCAGCGCCTTCTCGATGAACGGACCGAAACCGCTGTCCGCCGGCGAAGGCGGCTTCGCCCTGACTGACAACGACGAGGTCTACTACCGGCTGCTGCTCCACGGCCACTACAACAAGCGGTGCCGAAACGAGATCCCAGCGGACCATCCACTGCACCAGTACGCGGTGACCGGCATGGGGTTGAAGTTCCGCATCCACCCGCTGGCCGCCCGGATCGCGCTGGATCAACTCGGCCAACTGGATGGCTACCTGGCAGGGCGAGCGGCGATCGCCGAGTACCTACGCGACCAGCTCGGCCAGCTGCCTGGCATCGCCGTGCCGACGATCCCCGCTGACGCACAGCCGGCGTGGTACGGCCTGCCGCTGATCTACGTGCCGGACGAACTCGACGGCATCCCGATCGAACGTGTTCATCAAGCGCTTCTTGCCGAGGGACTGCGTGAGGTGGATCGGCCAGGCTCCACCCGTCCGGTGAATCAGCTGCCGCTGTTCGGACATACAGACGCGCTCTTCCCGCATCATCCGGCGCGTGCCCAGCTGCGCTTCCGCCGTGGGCAGTTTCCGGTGGCCGAGCAAGTCCACCACCACACCCTCAAGCTGCCTGTCTGGCACCGCGAAGAGGACATGCCGCTCGTGGAGCAGTACATCGAAGGCTTCCGTAAGGTGGTCGAGCACCGCCGTGATCTTCAGGGGACAAGGAATGGTTGAGAACTCGCTGTTTGCCGAACTCGTCGCACAGGCCGACGCTGACGGAGTCCAGCAACTCGTCGTCGGCGGCATCGTCCGCGACGGCAACACGGTGCTGCTGCTCCAGCGACCCGACGACGACTTCATGGGCGGCATCTTCGAACTGCCCAGCGGCAAGGTCGAGCCCGGCGAGGCGCTCGACACCGCACTGATCCGGGAGGTCAAGGAAGAGACTGGCCTGGACGTCAGCGTCATCCGGCACTACCTCGGCAGCTTCGACTACACCTCCGGCAGCGGCAAGAAGAGCCGCCAGTTCAACTTCGCCGTAGACGTCGCAGCCGCTGGACCGGTCGTGCTGCAAGAACATGACGCGTATGGCTGGGCAGCGCTCGACGACGATCTGCCGGTAACCGACGCGGTCAAGGCGGTCTTCAACGAGTACCGCGAGACCCTGTCGCGGTGACTGGGCCGTCATGACCGCGGCAGGCATTGGCGGCCGCCAATGAGCGCTCACGAGGGAGAACACCAGTTGCTCACCACGGCCACCTCGACCGACGTAGGCCGCCTTGGAGCCCGCATGGCGGTCTTGCCGGTCGGCAGCTTCGAACAGCACGGTGACCACCTGCCGCTGATCACCGACACGGTCATCGCCTGTCTGATCGCCGAGCGCATCGCCGACACCTACGAGTTGTTCCTGCTGCCGCCGATCACGATCTCCTGCTCCCATGAGCACGAAGGATTCCCCGGCACGGTCAGCATCGCCGCCACCACCCTGACCGCCGTCGTCGACGACATCCGCGATTCCCTCGCCCGCGCAGGCGTCGACAAGCTCGTCCTGGTCAACGACCACGGCGGCAACTACGTCCTGTCCAACATCACCCAACAGGCCAACGTGACCGGCCCGCGAGTCACCCTCTTCCCCGGCCGCGGCGACTGGACGGCCGCCCGCGAACACGCCGGCATGGAGACCACCAACCACGCGGACATGCACGGCGGCGAACTGGAGACGTCGCTCCTCCTGCACGCCCATCCCGAACTCGTCGGCGACGGTTTCCAGTCCGCCGACCACGAGGCGGACCACCGCCCGCATCTGCTCGTCACCGGTATGCGCGGCTACACCGAAACCGGCATCATCGGCCGTCCGTCCGCAGCTACAGCTGCCAAAGGCGAAGCGGCACTCATCAACCTCACCGCGTCTTTCGAAGACCATCTCGGGGCGCTCACGTCCGAGAGTTAACGTCCGGCACAGATGCAACGACGCCCTGAACTTGGCAATTCGTCGGCGCGCTTCGTTACATTGGAAATATCGTCGCGATCATCTACGGGTGTGCAGGGGCGAGTGTCGAAAAGGCCGCGAACGAGGAGACAGCGAGCGCGGCGCGCCGTGGAGCGTACTTCGAGCGAGTCGTCGCGGAGGCTCTGCAGCGCTGGGCAGACAGCCGTCCCGACAAGCTGCACATATTTCACGACCTCGTCAGACTTAACGAAGTTCGTCGACCGAACGGTAAGTTCTTCAACCTGGCCAACGCCAACATCGACCACGTCGTCCTCACCGGCGCTCGCTTCCTCCTCGTCGACTCGAAAGGATGCGGCCGAGGTGTGCTTCGGTACTCGGCCGAGGCAGGCGGCGAGCTCGTACGACCGGACGGGACAACCACACCTCAACCGTGGATGAACAACGCGAAGTCCTTATTACAGCGCCGGGGTCGTACATCAGCTCTCGGGTGGCCTCGGCGGAGCGATGGTCTGGGTGATACCCACGCACACCGACGTCGATGACAGCGTCGTCCGGGCACCGTTCCTGAGCCGCGGTGGGTTCTTGCTCGACGTCGATGCACTTGTGGACGGCGGCCTCGACGTCAAACCTGAGGATGTTCCGGCCAACCCTGGGCATTGCCACGGCCTGCCTGTCCCGAGCCCGCCGGCCGATCCGCGAGCTGTGGACTGGTTCCGCCGCCATGTCGCCGCACCGTTGAGTGGCGAGTGAGACCGTGCACAGCCTCTATCGGTTTCCGCACGGCCTGAAGGCTCATCCGTAAGTCTGGTCAGGCGACCGCACTTCGATATCGGCCCGCGGCAAGGCAGCGGTCGACTACGAAACGATATGTGCCCCAGTGCCGCTTGCCCCCTCTTTAGCACCAGTCGCACGAGCAACAAGCTCCATGCCCTGAAGGCCATGTCGAGCACGGCAAAGGGGCAAGGGACGGCCTGGCCAGGGATCTCGGTAAGGTATCCCTAGCGGGATACTCGAAATGATCTTCGTCGGGGAGGGCGAAGAACGGTGTGGTTCCGCGCGTTCGGGGGGACGCGGTATGGCGTATGTGACACCGATTTATGGGGGATCTGCCGCGCAGATCGACTACCGGCTGGGCATGACCCAGCACGGGTGCGGCTCGGATGTCCAGTTCCGCTATCGGGCGGATGGGCGGGAGCGGCCGTTGCGGTGGATCGGCGGTGGTCTGGGCGAGTTCGGCCTGGACGAGCTGAGGCCCGGCGCGGAGCTGATCACCGAGCAGCACGACTTGGCCCGTGCGCTCATGGCTGGTCGGCACCCGGGCAGCGGCGAGCAGCTGGTCACGCCGAAGGTCGCGGTGCCGGCGGATGCGAAGGTGCCGCTTGGATCTCTGGTGGCGGCGGTGAAGGTTCTGGCCGCCGAACGCGGCCTGGATGACCGGTCGCGCTGTTCGGCAAGCCGAAGCAGCGCTCGGCGTGGAACACCGCTGTCCGGGCGGTCGCACGTCGCGGTGACGCTGCCCTGTTGCGGGTGGACGATGCGTTGGCGTTGGCCGAGACCGCCGGCCTGGACGCTGAGCGGGTGTGGTCGGACGTGGATCTCATCGCGACCTACAGCAACCTGTACGAGCCCAAGCCTGTTCTGGGCGAGGACGGCGCACCGGTACTCGACCAGCACGGGCAGTCGAAGATTGGGCTGGCGCCGCGCCGGGTGCCGGTCGGAATCGTGGGATTCGACATCGGTGTCACCTTGCCGAAGTCGGCGAGCCTGCTGTTGGCGTTCCTGCCCGACGAGTTGGTGGATCGGATCGAAGCCGGCTACACGGCCGCGATCGAGCGCACCTTCGGGTGGGTCGAGGGCCGCACCTCGTATGTGCGGCGCGGCAAGCACGGCGAGGGGCACACCGCCCGGCACGAGCAGACGAGCGGGTTTGCCGGGTGGGTGATGACCCACCGCGCCGCCCGCCCGGTCGACGACGCCCCGGTGGGTGATCCGCACTGGCATGTGCACATCACTATCGCGAACATGGCCAAAGCGGCGGACGGCAGCTGGCTGACTGTCGCGGCCGGGGGTCGGGATCTGATGCGGCACGCCCCGGCGATCGACAAGGTGACCCAGGCGCAGGTTCGGGCGTTCCTGCACGGCCAACTCGGGATCACGTTCACCCGGTCGGCGCGGACGGGGGTGTGGGAGGTGGCGCAGGTCCCGGACGAGGCGATCGTGTACTTCTCCAAACGGGGCAAGCAGGTCTCCGCAGTCCTGAAGCAGTTGGGCTACCGCAACGCCGACGTGTCCGCCGCCGAGGCCCGCATCCTCACCCGCGAATCCCGGTCGGCGAAGTCGGAGACCACCGCCGCCAGCGACGCCACTCTGCGCGGGTTGTGGCGCGCGGACGCTGTTCGTGGCGGTCTGGACCTGGACGCGCTCATGGACCAGGTGCTCGCCACATACCGGACGGGTGCGACCGTCGCGCCTGTCGAGGCGAACAGCGAGCTGGAGGCGCGGTTCGGCATCAGCCTGGACGACCTGGTCGGCAAGCTCACCGACCCCGAGCATGGGTTGACCGCGCACGCCCGCCGCTTCTCCCACCTGGACGCCCTCGCCGCCGTTGCCGACGCACTTCCACATGGCGCGGAGATCGAGGACGTGGAACGCCTGGTCGACCTGGCACTGGCACACCCAGAGGTCGAAGCGCTCCCGGCCGCTGGTGCCGAGCCCGCAGTAGGTGGGCCGGGCGCGCACACCCAGCTCGCGGGCGCACACCAGATGACCGGCGGCCAGCTCTACACGACACGGGACGTGACCGCCGCCGAACGCACCATCCTGGCCACCGCGACCGCCGCCACCGAACCGACGGTCAGCGACGCACAGGACCGCGCCGTCGTGCCGGCGGCCACGGTGGACTTGGCCGTCACCGTCGTGGAGACCGCGCAAGGGTTCCCGCTCTCGGTCGAGCAACGCGATGTGCTGCGCCGTGTGGTCACCACCGGTAGGGCGGTCGAGGCCGTCGAGGGTCCACCGGGCACCGGGAAGACCACGCTGATGCGGCGGCGCGGGTGGCGTGGGAGGCCGCCGGCTACCGGGTCGCCGGGGCGGCGACCGCCGCCGTGGCCGCGCAGAACCTGGCCGCCGAGTCCGGCATTCCGTCGCGGACGGTGGCGCAGTGGTTGTGGCGGATCGACCACCGCGACGGTCTGGCCGGGGTCGACGTGCTGGTGCTCGACGAGGCGAACCTCACCAGCGACCGGGACCGGGCCAAGCTCTACACGGCCGCCGCCGAGGCCGGCACGAAGATCGTGGAAGTCGGCGACCCGCAGCAGCTCCGTGGTGTCGGCGTGGGCTCGATGTTCGGCTACCTGCACCAACTGTTGAGCGGGCCGCGGTTGACCGAGAACCGCCGGCAGCGTCAGGCCGACGAACGCGCCGCGCTGGCCGCGTTCCGCGAGGGCCGGCACGCCGAAGCCCTGCACACGTGGGCACGTCTCGGCGAAGTCGTCGGTACCGAGACACCGGATGAGGCCGTGGCGGCGATGGTGTCGACGTGGCTACGTCTGCGGGCGGGTGCGCCGGACCCGCACACCCAGACCGCCGGCCTGATGATGTTGGCCGCGACGAACGAGCAGGTGTCCCGGATCAACGAGACCACCCAGGCCGTACGGCAGGCGCGAGGCGAACTCGGTCCTGGCACCACCTGCCGACTGCCCGGCGGCCGAGAAACCCGGTTCCACGTGGGTGATCTGGTGTTGATCCGCCGCAACGACCGCCACCGCCAGGCCGTCGCCGGCGACGTGGTGCTCAACGGCTACCGGGGTGTCGTCACCGCCGTCACTCCGGATGGCGTGGAGGTGGCGTGGCACGACCCCGCGGCCGACCACGACGCCGAGTTGTCGCGTGCGGTGCTCTCGCCCGGCTACATCGCCCAGGGCGGACTCGAACTGGGCTACGCCCTCACCGCCCACAAAGCCGAAGGACTCACCGTGAGCGGGCAATGGCTGCGACCGGACGGCAGCCACAACCACGGCAGCGTCCTCGTGTACGGCCCCGGTCTGGACAACCCCGGCCTCTACGTATCGCTGTCCCGCGACAAGGGCCAAGTCGTGCTGTTCGGCGCGCGGGCCGAGCTGGAAGGCGAACGCGAGGACCTGGTCTACGGCCCACCCCGCAACCAACAGGAACTCACCGACCGGGTGATCGCCGCGTTGGCTGAACATGCCGCTGCCACCGCCGACGATGTGAATGACCGCCCGGTCCTGGTCGATCTCGGCCAGGCCCCGGCCGACCCCGCCGGTACTGGAGCCGTGAGTGGTACCGGTACCACCGCGCGCACCGAGCCACGGATACCCCGACCGAAGCCGGTTCGCCCACCGGACCGCACTCAGCCAGACGACTACCCAGACCAGCCGCAACCACAACAGGCGACGCCACCGGAACCAGAACCAGTGCGAGTGACGGTGACCGACGAGCAGCGCCAGCACTGGCGAGAGCTGGTTCGCCGGTCCGTCGCCGCGCGAGCCGCGGGCGACCCAAACGCCTACCGAGCCGTGCAGGCCGAGCGGCGGACGCTGATGGCCCAGCTCGGCCCTGACCGTGTTGAAGGTGCTGCGAGCAGAGTCCCACCAGCATGCCATGCAGAACCTGGAACAGCGCCGGGAACGCCAGGTCCAGGAGCAGCGGGAGCGGCTGGCGCGGCTGCGGATGACCACGCAATGGCAGACCCGGCCGCACGGCCGGCTCACTGAGACCGAACTGACCAGCTCGATCCGGCATGCGGAACAGCAGCAAGCCGCACATCGAGAGGCCGCGGAACGTACCCGCGAGCGACTAGCCGAGCGAGAACCCGCGGTCGAAGCGGGCCGCGGTCCCCGCGTCACCAAGCTGGACACGGAGCTGCATCGTCTCCGCGTGAACGCCGAACGCCAGGGCACCGTCGAAGCGATCCAGCGGCGCTGGCAAGCCGCCCGCACGCAGGCCGGCGACGCGGCCGAACGCGCGGCCCACAAGGAGTTCGACGCCGAACGCACCCGCTGGTGGCAAACCGGCCGCCGCGAGCAACTCCAGGCCGAGGCCGCCGCCGACCAAGCCGCATCCCAGCGGGCCGCCGACCAAGCTGACGAGCTGGCCCGCCACGCCGCCGAACTCCAACGCCAACTCGGCGGCCCCACCGTGTGGCGACACGCCCAGCAACACCTGGAACGCGCCGAAGCCAGCAACGCCCAGGACCGGCACCGCGCCCACCAGGCCGACCAAAGCGAGTTGGCCCAGCTACGCGATCGCGTCACCAGCCAGGACACCGCCGCGCTTGACGCCGGCACGCGACGTGACGAGCTGCTGGCCGAGCAGCAGCTCCGCGACACCATGCCCGAGGTCCAAGCCACCTTCGAACACCAGCTCCGCACCGATGCGATCGAACGACAACAGCTGCACGGGCAAGGTGCGCTCGAACGACAGCTCGACCAGTCCCTCCAGATGGATCTCGACTACCAGCAGCGCACCGTGCAGGCCGACATCCACCGTGATGTCGACCGAGATGGTCCAGGTCTCGGCCTGTGAACCTCCCGTTCCTTCGGAACCGACTACGCCGTCGGACTCGCTGATGTCCCTGTCGAGGTCGGCGACCTAACTGTCGACTGCAACTCGTTGCCGTGGCGGGAGCCCGTCGGGGGATACGAGTTGACCACAGCGGCAGCTGGCAGCGAACGGTCGCGTGTGCATATGCAACCACCGCTGTGTCGGTGATATTGTGGATTCAGCGTGGGGCGCCGGCGACGGTGGCCTTCCTCCCCCTGAGGCTGCCCATGTCACGCTGACCTCCCGCCATAACCGAAGAAGGTGCGTGCGCGGAGGTTTCTGGGGTCGCTTTCGTCGCGCTGCGATATGTAGCGACCAGGGAGGAACAATGGGGGACGATCTCGCATCGGCAAACGAGCCGGAACATCATCGAGATATCGGCGACGCGACAGAAATCGGAATTCCGTCGCCGCGCTCATCGCTCGACGACACCATCGAGAACCTGGCGGAACTCGGCTCAGATGATCTGGTTTGGTGGTATGATCAACCGCGCAAACGCGGCAGCGATCGACGCTATTGGGGGCAGGTCGAACGCGTCGGCGGGCCAGAGGGTGACCAGCTGCGCGAGAATCTCGCCGCCGTCATTCGTGACCTGCTCAACTGGGCGAGACAACAAGCCGACACAGAACCTGACCGGGATTCTCATGAGGACGGTGGGACCGATGACACGCCCAGGTGACCCCACTCCGCCCGCTCGTGCGGGGATGCCGGTACCGGTGTCAGGTCCATCTGGACTGTCGGACTACGCGGTCTCGCCGCTAGGCATGTCGGCGGCGTTGCTTCGCGACGAGGTCCGGGTCGCGGTCCTGGCCCGCACGTCCACCGAGGACCAGCAGGATCCGCGGCAGTCGCTGATGCGGCAGGTCAACACGTGCCGAGCTGCGCTGCCCGAGTCCTGGGTGATCGTCGCCGTCTTCTACGACGTGGAGTCCGGGCGGATGGAACTGGATCAGCGTGGCCGGTACCGGCTACGAGCGGTTCGACATCCCGATCGCCCGCGATGGCGGCATCGCCGACCTGCTGGACGAAGCGCCTCATCCGGGGCGTCGGTTCGACGTGGTGATCTGCGAGAGCATCTCTCGTGTCGCCCGCCGTGCGTTCGAAGGGCTCTCCGTCGAGCGAGAGCTGGAACGTGCTGACGTGCCTCTGTTCGCCTCCAACGAGTCCATCACTCTCTCCGGGAGTCGGGCGCAGCGAGTGTTGCAGCGACGGATCAACCAGTCCGTTGCCGAATACGAGGTGCTGAACACCATCGAGCAGGCATGGGGCGGGCTGTGCACCCACATCCGTGAAGGCTGGAACATCGGCAAACCACCGTACGGGTACAAGGCCAAGAACTTTCGCCACCCCAACCCGATGAAGGCCGCGAAAGGGCACACCAAGACCCGCCTGGAACCCGACGAGGTGCGCGGACAGATCGTGACCCAGATTGCGCTCTGGCGCCATCGTGAACATCTCGGCTACGGCGCGATCGCCGAACGTCTCAATCAGGATCTGGTGAAATATCCGCCACCTGAACCGCCCGGTGGAACTCGGGCGCGCGGCGCCTGGAGCAAAGACCAGCGTCTACGGAATCCTGCGCAACCCCAAATACACCGGATACCAGGTATTCAACCGGCGTGCGTCGCGGTCGCGGAGCGGAAAGGTCAATGACCCCGTCAAATGGGTGTGGTCACCCGAACCGGTCCACGAACCGCTCATCCCCAAATGGATGTACGACGAACTCAACGCCCGCCGCGCGGCCAAACGCGGCTCCCGCGACGGCAACAAACCCAACACCCATCCCCAGACCCGCCGCACCTACATCCTCCGCGGCCTGGTCTTCCACGGATGTGGACGGCGAATGTCCGGCAACCACCGCCACAACTCCGTCTACTACATGTGCCACCCCCGCGCCAACAATCGCGGACGCCCCGACAAGTACGCCGGGCACGAGAAGGCCGCCTACATCCGCGAGGACGCCGTTCTCGACGCCGTCTCGTCCTTCTACGCCGACCGAGTCTTCGGCCCCGATCGCCGAGACCTCCTCACGGCGGATCTCACCGCCGTCGACGACCACGAGACTCGGCGGCGAGAGACCGAACGAGACCGCCTCCAACGCGCTCTCGCTGATCTCGCCCGCCGGCAGGACAACGTCATGCGCCAAGCCCAGGACGGCGGTCCCGACGATCCGTTCGCCCAGGGCCTGCGGCAGACCTACAACGACCTCGAAGGCGAGCGACGGGCCACGCTCGCCGCCATCGCCGAACTCGACGCCGCTGACCAAGCCGCGCCCGCCAGGTCGACGGCCGACGACGCCGAACTACTCGACGCCTTGCCCCACCTGGCGCTCAACCTGGCCGACGCGCCCGAACCCCTGATCCGAGGACTGTTCGAAACCACCCACCTCGCCGTCCGCCTGCACGAGGGTAGCGACGAGGTAACTATCAGTATCCGGCTTCCCGTCGACGACCTTCCCGCCATCGCCCACGCGGCAGAAAGGATCACGAACACCATGTCCAACGCACAAGAAGCGCCTGCTCAGATGGCAGACGCTCCTTGTGCGGACGCTGTACGTGCCCCCGGCAGGATTCGAACCTGCGACCTGCCGCTTAGGAGGCGGATGCTCTATCCCCTGAGCTACGAGGGCTTCCATGGGCAAGCGTAGCGGGTGAGCCGGCCCGGTGAGCGACCGCTTGACATGCCGTGTCGGGGCCCGCCATGTGTCGGTACCTGCGGGCCACCGGCTGGTCGAGGTCACCGGCATCGGCGGGGCTGGTGCGCGGCGGCGACGCGGGGATCGGGTCAAGGCGGTCGCCACCGTTCTCGTGCACCAGGACTGCCACCACACGGCCGGCCGGTGGGGATCACCCCGGGCCGCCGCAGATCGAAACGACCGAGTCGAACCAGGCCGGCCGCGCGCCGTGTGCCGCGATGACCAGGGCATTGCGGTCGGTGTCGGCTCGCTGTACCAGAGGTGACCGCAGTAGGGTCCGCGACAGTGGCGCTGCGTGCGGGAGGGGACTGACAGTGGGTGACGGGCGGCTGGAGATCGATGGCATCTCCAAACGGTTCGGCGACGTCATCGCCTTGCGGGAGACGACGTTCGACGTCCGGGCGGGGGAGTTGTTCGGCTTCGTCGGCAGCAACGGCGCGGGCAAGACCACGACGATGCGCATCGCGCTCGGCGTGCTTGCCGCCGATGCCGGCGAGGTCCGCTGGGACGGCACGCCGATCAACCTGGAGACCCGCCGCCACATCGGCTACATGCCCGAGGAGCGCGGGCTCTACCCGAAGATGAAGGTGGGCGAGCAGCTCGTCTACCTCGCCCGCCTGCACGGCCTGTCCGCCGCCGCGGCGAACGACTCGATGCTGGAGTGGACGGAGCGGCTGGGCGTGGCCGGCCGGCGCGACGACGAGGTGCAGAAGCTCAGCCTGGGCAACCAGCAGCGCGTCCAGCTCGCGGCCGCGCTGGTGCACAACCCGAGCATCCTCGTGCTCGACGAGCCGTTCTCCGGCCTCGACCCGATCGCGGTCGAGGTGATGAGCACGGTGTTGCTGGACAAGGCGTCCGCCGACATCCCGGTCATCTTCTCCAGCCACCAGCTCGAGCTCGTGGAGCGGCTCTGCCACCGCGTCGGGATCATCCGAAGTGGACAGATGGTGGCCGTGGGCACGGTCGACGAGCTGCGCTCCAGCGGCACCGTGGAGATGATCGTCGATGCGCCGAACGCCCACCCGGGCTGGACGAACGGCCTCGCCGGCGTCACCGTGCGCGGTCACGAGAACGGCCGCACGGTGCTCGAGCTCGCCGACGGCGCCGACGACCAGGCCGTGCTCCGCGCGGCGCTGGCGACCGGCCCGGTCACCGAGTTCAGCAGGCGCCGGCCCTCGCTCACCGAGCTGTACCGCAGCGTCGTGACCCAGGAGGAGGCAGCGTGAGCGGGAGCGAGCAGCCGAACGTTCAGCTCGGGTCGTGGCAGGCGGTCAGCCTGGTGGCGGGTCGCGAGATCAACACCAAGCTGCGCTCCAAGGCGTTCATCATCACCACGGTCGCCACCCTGGTCCTGCTCATCGGGTTCGCCCTGGTGATGAAGGCGGTCGGCGGCGGGTCGGACGCCACGGTCGGCTTCACCCAGCAGAACGCCGCCCTCGCCGAGCCGTTCAAGGCGGTCGCGGGCTCGATCGGCGAGAACGTCGACACGAGGACCGTGTCCGACGAGCGGTCCGGCCGCGACGAGGTGGCCGGCGAGTCGCTCGACGCGCTGGTCGTCGGCGACGGGTGGACCGTGCGGGTGGTGGTCAAGAAGGACCTCGACGAGGGCCTGCGCAACGCGTTCAACGTGCTCGCCGGCCAGGTCGCGCTCAACCAGGAGATCGCCGAGCTCGGCGGCGACCCGGCGCGGGTCGGCGCGGCCGTCGCGGACGCCTCGGTCGACGTCGAGGAGCTCGAGGAGCCCTACCCGTACGACCCGCAGCAGCTGGTGCTCGGCATCATCGCCGGCATCCTGATCTACATGTCGCTGCTGATCAACGGGCAGATGGTGGCTCAGGGCGTGGTCGAGGAGAAGTCGAGCCGCGTGGTCGAGCTGCTGCTGTCCACGATCCGGCCGTGGCAGCTCATGGCCGGCAAGGTGCTCGGCATCGGCCTGGTCGGGCTCGTGCAGATGGTGGTGATCGGCGGCATCGGCGTGCTCGCCGCGCTCGTGCTCGACGTGCTGACGATCTCGGTGACCGCGGCCGTCGGCACGGTCGTCTGGCTGGTCGTCTGGTACCTGCTCGGATTCCTGCTGTACTCGCTGGTCTTCGCGGGTCTGGGCGCGCTCGTCTCCCGGCAGGAGGACGTGGGCGGCGTGATCGCGCCGGCCCTGATGTTCGTCATCCTCGGGTACGTCATCGGCATCTCGGTGCTGCCGTCCGATCCGGACAACGCGCTGGCCGGGGTGCTGTCGGTGATCCCGGTGTTCGCGCCGACCATGATGCCCATGCGGCTCGCGATGGGCGGGGTGCCGGCCTGGGAGGCCGTCGTGTCGGTCGGCCTGGTCGTCGCGATGATCCCGGCACTGGTCTGGTTGGCGGGCATGATCTACGCGAACGCCGTCATGCGCAGCGGCGCACGGGTGAAGCTTAAGGACGCGCTTCGCAAGGTGTGACGTGCGATTCACCCAGACCGGGTACCATTACCGACTGGTAGCGCTTTCAGCCGCCGCCGCGTCAGGCAAGCCCGCATGACCGCCCAGTGTCGGGGAGGCGTTCGTGATAAAGGTGCTTCTCGCGGACGATGAGGATCTCGTCCGCTCGGGACTCCGCACAATACTGTCCAGCGCAGGTGACATCGAGGTCGTCGCCGAGTGCGATGACGGGCTGTACGTGGCCGATCTGGCCAGGCAGCACCGTCCGCACGTCGTGCTGCTGGACATCAGGATGCGGTCCGCCGACGGCATCGTCGCGCTCCGCAGGCTGCGCAGCCTGCCGGAGCCGCCGGTCGTCGCCATGCTGACAACGTTCGACGTCGACGAGTACGTGCAGGAGGCCTTGCGCATCGGCGCCAGCGGCTTCCTGCTGAAGGACACCGAGCCGTCCGTGCTGGTGAAGGCGGTCCGCGACCTCGCTCGCGGCGGTGCCGTGCTCGACCCGAAGGTCGCCGCGCGGGTGCTGTCGGCGGTCGCGGACGGCGAGCGTGCCGCGGAGCCGGCCCGCCGCCTGCTGGCGTCGCTGTCCGACCGCGAGCGCGAGGTCGTCGCGCTGATCGGGCAGGGGCTGTCCAACGCGGAGATCGGCAGCGCTTTACACCTCTCCGAGGCGACGGTCAAGGGATACGTGTCCGCCGTGCTCGGCAAGATCGGCGCGGTGAACCGGGTGCAGGCGGCACTGGTCGCCTACCGCGGCGGCCTGATCGCCTGACGGTCCTCATCAGACGGCGCGAGGCCCACCCGGCGCGGCGCGGGCCCGAGCGGGTCGGCCACGCGGCTTGGCATGTCACGCTTTCGCAGCCGGTCGAGCCGGCGGGTGACGCTCGTGGGCGGTGCGAGCGTGCGCACGTCGCAATCGTGTCCGGTCGCGTGGTATGACGGTTCGAGCGCCGACTGAGACGAGGAGCGTCACATGATCAAGTACATCGCGCTGTACAGGCCGGCGGCGGACCCGGAGGCGTTCGAGGAGGCCTACTTCTCCTCGCATCTGCCGCTGATCGACAAGGTCCCCGGGCTCGTCCGCCAGGAGATCGCCAGGGTTCAGCGCGTGTTCGTGCCGGGGATGCTGGGCGAGACGCAGCCGTACCTGGTCGCCGAGCTGTACTTCGAGTCGAAGGACGCCATGAAGACCGCGTTCGCCTCGCCCGAGTGGCAGGCGGCCGGCGCCAACCTGACCGAGATCGGCGGCATGGAGCTCGTCTCGATGTTCTCCGCCGAGGTCGTCGAGTGACCGAAGCTCCGGTGACCGCCGCGGTGGTCGGCGGCGGCACGATGGGCGCCGGCATCGCGCACGTCCTGCTCGCCGCGGGCAGCCGGGTGACCGTCGCCGAGGCGGACGCGTCCCGCGCCGCCGACGCCCGGGACGCGGTCGCGGCGTCGCTGCGCAAGGCCGAGGATCGCGGCAAGCTGGACCGGACCGCCGAAGAGCTGCTCGCGCATTTGTCCACTGTGGACACCCTGGCGGACCTGCCGCCCGGCGCCGACCTGGTCCTGGAGGCAGTGCCCGAGGACCTCGCCCTCAAGCGCCGGGTGCTCGGCGAGGTGGCGCGGACGTGCCCGAACGCCGTGCTCGCGTCGAACACCTCGTCGTTGTCGATCACCGCGCTCGCCGCGGGGCTGCCCGGGGAGCGGGTCCTCGGCATGCACTTCTTCAACCCCGTGCCCGTCCAGGCACTGGTCGAGCTCGTCACACACGAGGGGCTGCCGGCCACGACGCTCGCCACCGTGCGCGGGTACGCCGAGGCACTCGGCAAGACCGTGATCGAGGTGCGCGACTCGCCGGGGTTCGCCACGTCGCGGCTGGGCGTGGCGGTCGGGCTCGAGGCGATCCGGATGCTCGAGGACGGCGTCGCGTCCGCCGAGGACATCGACACCGGCATGCGGCTGGGCTACGGCTGGCCGATGGGCCCGCTGCGGCTGACCGACCTCGTCGGCCTGGACGTCCGGCTGTCGATCGCCGAGCATCTGTCGCGCGAGCTCGGCGACCGGTTCACTCCGCCGGAGCTGTTGCGAAACAAGGTGGCGAGCGGGGAGCTGGGTCGCAAGACTGGCCGGGGTTTCTTCGACTGGTGAGCATGGTTCGAAACGGTCACGACCGGGCCGCCGGCCGGGGTTGAGCTTCGAGTCATGCTCAAGCTGAGGGAGTGCGCGTGATCGTTCGGCCGTATCGGGATGGGGACGACGAGGACATCTACCGGCTGGCGCGGCTCGCGTTCGGCGGGGCGCGCGAGCCGCGGCCGGACGAGCTGTGGTCGCACTGGCCGGGCTGGCACGGGCTGGTCGCGGAGGACGGTGACCAGCCCGTCGGCTGCCTGAAGGTGCGGGAGTACGCGCAGTTCTTCGGCGGGAACGCGGTGCCGATGGGCGGCGTCGCGGGCGTGGCCGTCGACCCGCACGCGCGCGGGCACGGCGTGGCGACCGCGCTGCTCGACGCGGCCCTGCCGGTCATGCGGGAGCGCGGCCAGGTGATCTCGGCGCTGTACCCGTCGGTGCCGCCGCTGTACCGGGCGCGTGGCTGGGAGCAGGCCGGGAACTACGAGCGGGTGACGCTGGCGCCGGAGCTGTTCGCGCTGCTGGAAAAGCCCGCGTCGCGGCTGCGGCTGAAGCGTGCCGGAGCCGATGACCTTCCGGCGCTGCGCGACGCCTACCTCGAGTTCGCGTCCACAGTGGACGGAATGCTGGACCGCTCGACGGCGGCCTTCCAGCTTGACCGCCTGCTGGAGGTGGACGTCGTGGAGATCGCGTCCGGGCCGGACGGGTCGGTGCGCGGCTACCTGACGGCCGACCGGCCCGAGGGCGACAAGCTGATCACGTACGACCTCGTCGCGCTGGACGGGGAGACCGCGCTCGGGCTGCTCGCGAACCTCGCGCGCTGGACGGGGATCATGCGGGAGATCTCGCTGCGGATCGTCGACCCGGCGTGGTGGCAGCTGCTGATGACGCTGCCGGTGCTGCACGACGTCACGAACCACCCGTGGATGCTGCGGGTGGTCGACCTGCCGGCCGCGGTCGCCGCGCGGGGCTGGCCGGCGGCCGCGCAGCTGGCGCCGTTCGCGGTCGACGTCGAGGTGGCCGACGAGCACGCGCCGTGGCAGGCGGGCCGGCACCGGCTGGTCGTCGACGGCGGCAAGGTCACCTGCGAGCCGGGCGGCACCGGCGCGGTCCGGCTGGCGGCCCGCGCGCTCGGCCCGTGGTACGCGGGCTCCGCGGACTCGGCGATGCTGCGCCGCGCGGGCCTGCTGGAGGGCGACCCGGCGGATGCGCACCTGCTGGACCTGCTCACCGGGGCGCCACACCCGGTCCGCATGGCCGACTCGTTCTGACCCGTCCACGACCCGACCTGTCCACAACCGCCGGACCTGTCCACAAGTCGATCTTGCACCTCCTGTGGACGAGGGCCGACCGGTAGGCTGGCATGTGAGGGTGGCCCCCGGGACAGGGTGGGGCTTTCGGTTCTTGGGTTCCGCACGCGCGCACAGGTACACACGCGCGCGGGGGCTGCGTTTCGCTGGCTGGGGTGTGGGGTGGGAAGTCCGCTGTGGTCAGGGCCTCCTTTCTCAGGCGGCTCTCAGCAGCAGGGTCGACACTGACCGCATGCGCATCCTCGTTGTCGACGACGACCGGGCCGTTCGCGAGTCGTTGCGGCGGTCGCTGCAGTTCAACGGGTATCAGGTCGACCTTGCCAGCGACGGGCAGCAGGCCATCGACTCCATCGCCACCGCCCGGCCCGACGCGATGGTGCTCGACGTGATGATGCCGAGGGTCGACGGCCTCGAGGTCTGCCGGCGACTGCGCGGCACCGGCGACGACCTCCCCATCCTCGTCCTCACCGCCCGCGACACCGTGTCCGACCGCGTCGCGGGCCTCGACGCCGGCGCCGACGACTACCTCCCCAAGCCCTTCGCCCTGGAGGAGCTCCTCGCCCGGCTCCGCGCCCTGCTGCGCCGCCGCACCTTCGACACCACCGGCCCGGCACCCCAGATGCTCGGCTTCGCCGGCCTCGAGCTCGACCCCGGCACCCGCGAGGTCCGCCGTGGCGACCGGCCGATCAGCCTCACCCGCACCGAGTTCGCCCTCCTCGAACTGCTCCTCGCGCACCCCAAGCAGGTCCTCACCCGCAGCCGCATCCTCGAGGAGGTCTGGGGCTACGACTTCCCGACCTCCGGCAACGCGCTCGAGGTCTACATCGGCTACCTGCGCCGCAAGACCGAGGCCGACGACGAGCCACGGCTGATCCACACCGTCCGCGGCATCGGCTACGTGCTCCGGGAGACGCCTCCGTGATCCTCACGGCCGGCGGGCGGCGGCGCATGTCGCTGCGCGCCCGGGTGACGTGGCTCGCCGCGAGCTGTGTCGGCGGCGCCGTCGCTCTCGTTTCGCTCGGCGCGTACCTAACCGTCTCGGACAACCTCTACGACGAGGTCGACGTCTCGCTGGCGCGGAAGGCGACCAACACCGTGCGCTCGCCGCTGCTCGCCGAGACGCCCAGCGGCGACACCTTCCCCGCCGCGTTCCTGACGCTGACCGACGTGCAGTTCGCGGTGATCGACGACCGTGGCGCCATCCTGTTCGGCGACGCGGATCACCAGCCGCCGATCGGGCCCGCCGAGCGCGCCGTGGCCGCCGGCGAGCGGGCCGACTACCTGCGCACCGACAGAAGGACCGACCGCCGGGTGTTCACCGTGCCCTACCGCGGCAACGCGCTGGTGCTCGCGCAGTCGCTGCAGCCGACCAAGGAGCAGCTCGCGGACCTGTCGCTGGTGCTGTTCCTCATCGGTGGCGCGGGCGTCCTGGTCGCGGCCGCGGCCGGCACGGCGGTCGCGCGCACCGGGCTGCGGCCGGTCCAGCGGCTGACTTGGGCGACCGAGCGGGTCGCGTACGTCGGTGACCTGCGTCCGATCCAGGTCGAGGGCGACGACGAGCTGGCCCGGCTGTCGCACAGCTTCAACCAGATGCTCGCCGCGGTCGCGTACGCGCGGGACCGCCAGCGCCAGCTCGTCGCCGACGCGGGACACGAGCTGCGCACGCCGCTGACCTCCCTGCGCACCAACCTGGAGCTGCTGCTCGCCGCCGAGGCGCCGGACGCGCCACGACTGTCCGAGGAGGACAGAGCAGAGATCCACGCCGATCTGCGCGCGCAGCTCGGCGAGCTGACCCAGCTCATCGGCGACCTGGTGGACCTCGCCCGCGAGGACGCCCCCAACCTCGACCCCGAGCGGGTCGACATGGTCGAGGTCGTCGAGCAGGCGCTGGCCCGTGCGCGGCGGCGGGCCGGGGACGTGCACTTCGAGGTCGACCTGCAGCCGTGGTACCTGATGGGCGAGCCGGTCGCGCTGGAGCGAGCCGTGCTGAACCTGCTCGACAACGCCGTGAAGTTCAGCCCCTCCGGCGGCACGGTCCGGGTCGACCTGCGCCCGGCCGGCGACGGCTACGCGTTCCTGCAGGTGGCCGACGCCGGCCCGGGCATCAACGACGCGGACCTGCCGTACGTGTTCGACCGGTTCTACCGCTCGGACGAAGCACGCACGCTGCCCGGCTCGGGGCTGGGCCTCGCGATCGTGAAGAGCGCGGCGGAACGCCACGGCGGCGCGGTGTACGCGGGTCGCTCGGCCGACGGCGGCGCGCTGCTCGCGATAAGGCTGCCGGGCCGGCCCGACGTCTCGTCGAGCTGAACTCATCGCGTCCCCATAGGTTGGTCTCAGGTCGTTCTCAGGCCCAGCGCACAGGGTGGATGACATGAGCGAGGAGAACCGGGAACCGACGCCGCGGGAGGAACCGGCCGGGCCGGAGCCGACGGAGCCGTCGCCCAGCTCCGATCCAACGGCTGGGCCAGCGGCTTCAGCGGGACCGGCGATGCCCGGGACACCAGGACAACCGGGGGAGCGGGTGCTGTTCGGCACCGCGTTCGCGAGCCACGAGCCGAGCGACCAGAAGAGCCATCAGCAGGGCGGGCTCGGCACGCCGCCCCAGGCGGCCTACACCTCGATGGGCCCGCCGACCGGGCCGATCGGGCCGCTGCCGTACGGCCCCGGGGGCCCGTACGGTCCCCGGCAGCGCACGGGACACACCGCGCTGATCGCCGCCCTGACCATGCTCGCCCTGCTGGTGGGCGGCGGCGCCGGTGCCGCGGGTGGCTACATCGTCGCCGAGAACCAGGCCGCCGGGTCGGTCACGAACGCGCTGGACCAGGCGCCCTCGGCCAGGGAGACGTCGAGGGCACCGGAGGGGTCGGTCGAGGCGGTGGCCGAGAAGGTGCTGCCGAGCGTCGTGCAGCTGCAGGTCCGGGGCCAGGGCTCGGCAGGGGAGGGCTCCGGCTTCATCGTCGGCTCCGACGGGCTGATCGTGACCAACAACCACGTCGTCGAGGCGGCCGCGGACAGCGGTCAGATCGAGGTCGTGTTCCACGACGGCAGCTCCGCGGGGGCCGAGATCGTCGGGCGGGACCCGACGTCGGACGTCGCCGTGGTGCGTGCGGAGGGTAAGAGTGGGTTACCGACCGTAGAGCTCGGTAGGTCGGATGATCTCCGGGTCGGCCAGGGCGTCGTGGCCATCGGGTCTCCGTTCGAGCTGTCCGGCACGGTCACGTCCGGCATCGTGTCCTCACTGCACCGGCCGACGCGGGCGGGTGGCGAGGACGGCTCGCAGGCGACGGTCATGGACGCCATCCAGACCGACGCCGCGATCAACCCCGGCAACTCCGGCGGCCCGCTGGTGAACATGAGCGGTCAGGTCATCGGGATCAACTCGGCGATCTACAGCCCGACCAGTGGAGTTCAGGGCCAGGGCGGCTCGGTCGGCATCGGCTTCGCGATCCCGATCGACCAGGCGCGGCGCATCGCCGACGAGATCGCCGAGACGGGCCAGGCGACCCAGACCATCCTCGGCGTCACGGTGCGGAACGGCAACGACGGCGGTGCCTTCATCGTCGGCGTGACGCCCAACGGACCCGGTGCCAAGGCGGGCCTCCGGGAGGGTGACGTCATCACGAAGCTCGACGACCGCATCATCGATACATCGGATGCCTTGGTCGCGGCGGTCCGCTCGCACAAGCCCGGGGACAAGGTTCGGCTCGAGTTGGGCAACGGATCGCGAACGGTTGAGGCGACACTTGCCGGACAGCAGGTCGAAACTGAATGATTAGCGTGGGCAAACCCCACAGACGCTCGGCCCCAGGGATGGGGCCGAGACCAATCCCGGCTCGATGCCCCCGAGCCGGAAGAGCTCCACGAGGGGCTCTGAGGACGGCGTCGCACGCGGACGGTTAACCCCTCGCTCGCCCGCGTGCGGCGTCCGTTCCGCTTCGGTGCCGCACAGGCTCGGCGGTATGGCGCCGAGCCACACCGCGCCGAAGGGCCGCCACAGCAGCGGAGTCGCCAGCAGCGTTAGCACTCCGCTCGGCACCACCCCCACCCCGACCGGCACCCGCCAGGCCACCGGCACGAACCGGGCAAGCACCAGCCCCGTCGTGCAGGACCGGCCCGCCGACGAACCAGAACGCCGCCTGGATCGCGTGACTCGCCACGCGGACGGGCCGTGGGGTGCCTCCAGCTCGATCAGCACGCTCCCGCCACGCCGAACCACCTGCCGCATCGGCGCAGCAGCGCACCGGGTCGCCGCCGACGCCGATGTCGCCGTCGGCCAGCAGCGCGTGCCGTCAGCGGCGCTCGCCCGGCTGCCGCTCGAACACGGCACGGCACACCGCGTCCGTACCCGCCGCCCGGGCCAACCCACCGCGACCGCGACACGTCCGTGCCCATCGCCGGCCCCCGCGCGAGCAGCGCCGCCGTCAGCCGGCCCCCGGACCGCACCCAGCGTCGGCCTCGTGCAGTGCCGCAGCGCAGTTCGTCCCGGCGACGGCGCGGAGCATCACCGCTCGATCGGCAGCGTGATCCGCTCGCCCGTCGCGAGCTCCAGCCAGCACTGATGCCCGAGCACCCCCGGCGCGAACTCGTCGGTGGCGATCACCGGGCCGCCCCCGCGAGCTTCAGCGACGCCACCGCGTCGGCGAAGCGACTGCCCGGCACCATTCCGGCGACCCGCAGCGCGACGGGCACGGTGTCCACATCGGACAGCGTCAGCAGCTGGCACACCCGCAGGCCCGCGCCGCGCAGGCCAAGCAGGGTCCGCATCCCGGTGTCCCCACGCGACATGGGGACCGAGCGCAGCACCGTGGCCGCGTCCGGAGAGCGCAGCCCGAGCCCCCACCAGCCACCGTCCGTGGCCGGGCCGAGTACCGCGTCCGTGTCGTCGTCGTCCAGCGCCGCCAGCGCGGCGGTCAGGATCTCCGGCCGCAGCTGCGGGGTGTCCATGCCGATCTGGAACACCGGCACGCCCGCGAACCCCGCCGCGACGTCGAGGTGCGCGTTGGCCAGCCGGTCGCCGAGGCCCGTGCCGCGCTGGGGAATCACCGTGCACCGCGACAGTGCCTCGGCGAGCTCGTCGGACCGCTCGGCCGCGTCGACCCGCCCGGTCATCGCCACCACCGGGATCGTGCCGGGCGTCGCGCGCACGGCGTCCAGCGTGTCCAGCAGGGCGGCCGCCGCGATCCGGGCCCCCGCGCGGTCGCCGACCACCCGGCCCAGCCGAGTCTTCGCGAGGCCCGCGACCGGCGCCTTCGCGACCACCAGCAGGCAGGCCTTCACCGCAGCACCCCGGCCATGTCGCGCACCGCGCGCACGGTCCCGCGCACCGAGCCGGACACCTTCGACCTCGTGCCGGCGGCGCGTGGCCGGTACGCCACGTCGAGCTCGACGACCCGCCACCGCGCCTCCGCCGCACGCAGCAGGAGCTCCAGCGGGTAGCCGAACGCGCGGTCACGCACGCCGAGGTCGAGCAGGTCACGCCGGCGCACCGCGCGCGCCGGCGCGATGTCCGACACCGGCAGCCCCCGGCGGCGCAGAAGCGTTGCCAGCACGAGGTTTCCGGCGCGCGCGTGCCACGGCCACACGCCCCGGCCGACCGGCACCCGGCGGCCGACCGCGAGTTGCGCGCCGCGAGCGACCGCGCCGACGAGCGGCACCAGCTCGGCCGGGTCGAGCGAGCCGTCGGCGTCCAAAAAGCACACGATGTCCGATCGCGCGTGTTCGAGTCCGGCGTGGACGGCCGCACCGTAGCCCTTCCGTGCCTCTTGCACGACTGTCGCGCCGTGTGCGGCGGCGATCTCGGGGGAGCCGTCGGTCGATCCGTTGTCCACGACGATCGCGCGGTAGCCGCTGGGCAGCGCGGCCAGCACTCCGGGGAGCGCGGCCGCCTCGTCCAGGCAGGGCAGCACCACGTCAACTGTGTCCATGCCGGTGACGTTAGCTGGCCCATGCGAGCCGGAAAGTCTTGTGTCGCTTACCGAAGTATGACGTCCGGCCATTTGTTACGGAGTGCTGACGGATCCCGCCGCCGCCGAGCGGGGCCCGCCGCACGCGTCTACGGTCCATCCGTGTCCACCGTCATCACCCGCGCGGACCCCTCCCCGCCCGCGCGGCACTCCGGCGTGCGCGCTGACGTCGTGGCCGGGGCCGCCGGCCTGCTGCTCGTGTTCGTCACGCTCGCTGTCGGCATCCTCACCGGTGCGCGGCTCTTCGGCCAGCCTCACTTCCGGAACGCCCCGGACCGATTCGGCGAGTACCCGGTCTTGGGCAGCCTCTACCCGCATGTCGGTCCGGGCACGGTGCTCGCGGTCATGGTGGCCGTCGCGGTGATCGCGTGGGGGCCGGGACTGGCCGAGCGGTTGCGCCTCCGCGCCGCGCTGGCCGTCGCTTACCTGGTGTCCGTGTCGTGGATGTTCGCGCTGGCCCTGGTGGACGGTTGGCAGCGCGGTGTCGCGCACCGGCTCGAGTCCGGTCCGGAGTACCTGTCCGAGGTACCGGGCATCACCGACATCCCCCTGATGCTGCGCACGTTCGCCGACCGGATCGCCGCCACGGGCCCGGACCCGTGGGTCACCCACGTGTCCGGGCACCCACCGGGCGCGACGCTCGTGTTCGTGTGGCTCGACCGGCTCGGGCTGTCCGGCCCGGTGGCCGCCGCGGTGTTCTGCGTTCTCGTCGGTGGCCTCGTCGTCGTCGCCCTGCCCGTCACGATCGCCGCGCTCGGCCGGGCCGACCTGGCCCGCGCGGCCCTGCCGTTCGTGGTGCTCGTGCCGGGTGCGGTGTGGATGGGGGTGTCGGCGGACGCCATGTTCGCCGGCGTCGTGGCGGTCGGCGTGGCGGCGCTCGCCGTTGGTGCGAACCGGCTGGCCGCCGGTCGATCGGCGGGCGGCACGCTGTGCGCGGTGGCCGGGTTGCTGCTCGGCTTCGGCATCTTCCTGTCCTACGGGTTGCTGCTGATGGCCCCGATCGCACTCGCCGTCGTGCTGGTGTCCCGGTGCTGGCGCGCGCTGCTGTACGCGGTGCCGGCCGCGCTGGCGGTGGCCGGGGCGTTCGCGCTGGCCGGGTTCTGGTGGGTGGACGGCTATCACGCGGTGGTGGAGAGGTACTACTCGGGGATCGCGTCGTTCCGGCCTTACTGGTACTGGGTGTTCGCGAACCTCGCGTGCCTCGCGTTGGTCGTCGGCCCGGCCGTGGCCGCGGGCCTGCGGCGGTCGGTGCCGCGGTTCCTCGACGGGCTGCCTGGCCGGTCGTCGCCGGACCCGGTGACCGCGCTGGTTCGCGGCGCGGTCCTCGCGGTGCTGACCGCGGACCTGTCGGGACTCTCGAAGGCGGAGACGGAACGGATTTGGCTACCGTTCGCGGTGTGGCTGGTGCTGGCCGCGGCGACGTTGCCGAGGGTGTCGCGGCGGTGGTGGCTGGTCGCGCAGGCCGGGACCGCGCTGGCGGTCAACCACGTGTTGCTGACGAACTGGTGATGACATGACTTCGCGGGTACTGGTGGTAGACGACGATCTCACGGTCCGGGACGTGGTGCGCCGGTACCTGGAGCGGGCCGGCCACCAGGTCGCGCTCGCCGACAACGGCGAGGACGCGCTCGCGTGGGTCGCGCGCCACGAGCCTGACCTGGTGGTGCTGGACCTGATGCTGCCGGGCATCGACGGGCTCGAGGTGTGCCGCCGGCTCCGCGCGACCAGCACGGTGCCGGTCGTGATGCTCACGGCGCTCGGCGAGGAGGAGAACCGGATCGCCGGGCTGCAACTGGGTGCCGACGACTACGTCACCAAGCCGTTCAGCCCGCGCGAGCTCGCGCTGCGGGTGTCGTCGGTCCTGCGCCGGTCCGGCGCCGCCGCGGCACCACCGGTCGCGAAGGTGCTCGTCGACGATGACCTGCGGCTCGACATCGCCGCCCGGACGGCCGTGCTGCGCGGCGCGGAGCTGTCGCTGACCACCCGCGAGTTCGACCTGCTCGTGTTCCTGCTGTCGCACCCGGGTGAGGCGTTCACGCGCGAGCAGTTGCTGGAACGGGTGTGGGGCTGGGACTTCGGCGACCAGTCCACGGTGACCGTCCACGTGCGGCGGTTGCGAGAGAAGATCGAGACCACCCCGGCGAAGCCGACACGCATCTCGACGGTGTGGGGAGTTGGGTACCGCTATGACCTCGGCTCCTGATCCCCTTGCCCAGATGATCGACCCGGGCGAGTCGCTGGGGGAGATGCTCAACCACGCGCTGCACATCCTGCCGGTGGCGCTCGCGCTGGTGGTGCCCGTGGTCGCGATCGGCACCGGACTGTTGTACCGGGTCCGGCGCGGGTCGCTGACCACGACGATGACCGTCCTGGTGCTGGTGCCGATCCTCGCGATGATGACCGGCGTGCTCGGCGTCAGCGGGTTCATGTTCAACGCGACGCTCACCACGATGGCGCTGGTCTGCGTCCTGGTCGTGCTCGTGACGCTGCCGGTGGCCCTGCTGCTCGGGCGCGCGATCGCCCGGCGCAGCGTGTGGGAGCGCGAGGCCCGCGAGCGGGAGCGGGCGGCGGAGGCGTCCCGGCGCGAACTGGTCGCGTGGATCAGCCACGACCTGCGTACCCCGCTCGCCGGCATCCGCGCGATGGCCGAGGCGCTCGCGGACGGTGTCGTGTCCTCGCCGCAGGAGGTGGCCGGCTACGCGCACCGCATCGGCGGCGAGAGCCGGCGCCTCTCCGGGATGGTCGACGACCTGTTCGAGCTGTCCCGGATCACCGCGGGCGCGCTGCGGCTGACGATGTCGCAGGTGGCGCTGCAGGATGTGGTGTCGGACGTGCTGGCCGCGCAGACGCCGGTGGCGCAACGCAAGCGAGTCCGGGTACTGGCCAACGCGGCGACCGCGCCGGTCGTGCTGGGCAGCGACCCCGAGCTAGCGCGCGTGGTGCGCAACCTGGTGTCGAACGCGATCCGGCACACCCCGCCGGACGGCACGGTGGCCGTCGAGCTCGGTGTCGACGGCCGCGACGCGGTCCTCGCCGTGGACGACGCCTGTGGCGGCATCCCCGACGGCGAGCTGACCCGGGTGTTCGACGTCGCGTTCCGCGGGTCGTCCGCTCGCACACCCAGCCCGAGCGGCGAGGCGCAGGTCGGCGGCGGCCTCGGGCTGGCCATCGCGAAAGGCCTGGTCGAGGCCCACCGGGGCCGGATCAACGCGCACAACCACGGCCCCGGCTGCCGGTTCGAGGTGCGCCTTCCGCTGGTCACGGTGTGATCACCTGCCCCTCGCGAGTGCCGCCAGGGTGCGCACGCCGCCGTTGACGTAGTTGACGTCGGTCCGCGCCTTGATGCCCTTGACGTCCGTCTGGCCGTACTGCCAGAGCGTCCACTTCGACCATCCTCGCGGGAGCGTGGGCCGGTCCGCGATGGACGCGACCCAGAGCGGGTTGCGGGCGAAGGCCGACGTGCCACCGGTGCACTGGTTCCACCACGCGGCGGCCGTGTAGATGGTCGCGGGGACGCCGGTGCGGCGTTTGACCTCGCGGACGAATCCGCTGATCCACCGGATCATGCGTTTCTTGGAGAACCCGTAGCAGGCGTTCGTGTGGTCGTCGGATACGTACGGGTTCCATTCGATGTCGAGCACGGGGTTGAGCGTCTTGCCGTCGGTCCGGTAACCGGCGCGGTCGAGAAAGTAAGCGGCCTGCGCGGCGCCGCCGGAGACGTTGGGAATGGCGAAATGGTAGGCGAACACGTACATTCCCGCCGCGCGAGCGCCATTCTGGTCCTTGGTGCGGTGGGGATTGGCGTAATAGCGGCCCTCGGTGGACTTGACCCCGGCGAACCGGTAACCGCCGCGGGCCACGCGCTTCCAGTTGATCGCCGCACCGTGCGGGTGCTGATGGCTGGCGACGTCGATGCCTCTGACCCGGCCGGCGCCGCGGGTAGGCGTCGTACTCGTGGCGAGTTCCGCCTGGACATGTGGGCTGTGCGCCTGCTCGACGTTGTACCGCACCACCCCGCCGGCAACGGGAGCCGCCGCTGGATCATCCACGTCGTCTCCCGCGACGGGCGCCGCCGACGCCGCGGGATCGCCACCGCCACCACCCCCGACGGGCGCGCCCGCCGCGACCGGATGAACCCCCGCCCCAGCAAAGGCGACAACCGCGCCGACCGTGGCCCCGAGCCACTTCCCCAACCCGGTACGACCCAACATCGCGACCCCCTCCGGTCATGTGAATCCTTGGCCGATGCTCGCACACATGCCCGCCACCGTCGCTTCGGAACAACGCGGAAATCCAGGGGCTGTCCACAACCGGTGCAGTTATCCACAGCAGATATCGAACCCGCGATTCCCGTCGTACCTGCCCGGTAATGTGGAAACCGGGGGGACCCCGGGGCCGGGTGGTTTCTGGTTCGCGTGCTCGACGGGTCTGGATGCGGCTGGTGAATTGGCCCGGAAGCATGACCGGCCGGCTGGGCCGAGTGCGGCTCGGCCGCGGGACCTGGCGGTGGCCGAGGTCGCCAGGGCGGGCGCGCGAACCGCTGGCACCGCTCGTCCGGGCTGGTGCGTGGCTGGCGTTGCCTCGGGGACAGGCCACGCGTCGTCCGGGCCTGGTGGGGGATGTCAGGCGATGGCTGCCGGGGCACGCAGTGGTGCCGTGGCGAACTCGGCGATTCCCTCCGTGAAGCGGACGCGTGCCTCGAAGCCCAGGAGCGTTCTCGCGCGCGCCGGGTCGGCCACTACGTGCCGGACGTCGCCGGGGCGGGCGCCGCCCAGCACCATCGGTGCCGGACCGGCGCATGCCTTGGCCAGCTCCGTGGCCAGCTCGCCGACCGTGTGGGGATCGCCGGAGCAGACGTTCGCCGGGGTCAGGGCACCCGGCGCCGGCTCGTTCTCGATGGCCAGCGCGTTCGCCAGCGCCACGTCCATCACGTGGACGAAGTCGCGGCGCTGGTGGCCGTCCTCCAGGACCGTCGGGGCCTCGCCGCGCTCGAGGGCCGAGCGGAACAGCGACGCGACGCCGGCGTACGGCGTGTCGCGCGGCATCCTCGGGCCGTACACGTTGTGGTACCGCAGCGCCCACACGCTCCCACCGGTCTGCCGCGCCCACGCCGACGCCAGGTGCTCCTGCGCCGCCTTCGTGGCCGCGTACGTGCTGCGCGGGTCGATCGGCGCGTCCTCGCCGACCAGCCGCGGTGCGAGCGCGGCGCCACAGTCCGGGCACGGCGGCTCGAACCGGCCACCGTCCAGGTCGGACTGCCGGCGCGGGCCGGGCCGCACCACGCCGTGGTCGGCGCACACGTACCGCCCTTCGCCGTACACGACCATCGACGACGCCAGCACCAGGCGCCCCGTGCCCGCGCGGTGCATCGCGGCCAGCAGCACCGCGGTGCCGTAGTCGTTGTGCAGCGCGTAGTCCGGGGCGTCCGAGGGGTCCAGGCCGTGGCCGACCACCGCCGCCTGGTGGCAGACGACGTCCACGCCGCGCAGCAGGTCGTCGAGCAGGGCGGGATCCCGGACGTCGCCCACGGTCACGTTCGGCACCGTCGCTTGTGGACCGTGTGCCTTGGGCAGCAGGTTGTCCAGCAACACCGTCTCGTGGCGGCGCCGGACGAGCTCGTCGGCGATGTGGGAACCGATGAAGCCGGCCGCGCCGGTGATCAGCACTCGCATGCTTCCGACGCTAGGACTCGGTCGCAGACCTGCGGGAGGTAGGCGGCCGTGCCGTCACAGAACCGTCAGATCTGGCTGCGCCCGCGCACGGCGTGATCACGCCGCCAAACCGGGCGGGTTCGCGTCGAGCCTGGTCGGGCTCGGGCTACGGTGAGTCCCATGGAACGCAGTGCGCAGCGACTCGGCAGGGCCCTCATCGTGATCGTCGATGACCGTGTGGCCCACGGCGAGCACGAGGACACGGTCGGCCCGCTGGTCACCGAGCTGCTCGAGGAGAACGGGTTCATCGTGGACGGCATCGTCACGGTGGCTGGGGAAACCGTGGACATCCGCAACGCGTTGAACACCGCCGTGATCGGCGGCGCCGACCTGGTGATCACGGTCGGCGGCACCGGCGTGTCACCGCGCGACGTGACCCCGGACGCCACGCAGGGCGTGCTGGACCGGCCGATCCCCGGCATCGCCGAGGCGATCCGCTCGTCCGGCCTCGCCGCCGGTGCGGTGGACGGAGGCATCTCGCGCGGGCTCGTCGGCATCTCCGGCAGCACGCTCGTCGTGAACCTGGCCGGCTCCCGCGCCGCGGTCCGCGACGGCATGGCGACGTTGTCGTCGCTGGTGCCGCACGTCATCGACGAGCTCTCCGGCCTGGACACCAACTAGCGCCGATGGCCCGCGAGCCGGACGAACCGGCGGGCACACCCGAGAAGCCGGGGCGTGCCCAGCACGGTCGCCGCGAACTCGACGAGATCTTCGGCGACGTATTGCCGTCGACCACCTCCGACGAGCGCGAACCGGACCACGCCGACTCCGACTCCTGGTACGAGCGCAACCGCCCGCCCCACCACGACGGCGATTAGGTCGCGTCTGAGCAACGCGTTGGGGCGGGTGAACCGGATCCGTCGTGCGGGGCCCTCGATGCTGTCCGGCAATGGCACCAGTTGCGGGTTGTCGTCCTCCTACCGCAGGCCCGCCTTTCCGGTCATATGTCGCCGCGACGCGTGGGCGCGATCGTGCGCTCTAGATCATTGAGTCCTGATGATCTTGTGGCGCGTCGGTGTGGGCTCGAAGATCGGGTTTTTGCCGGTCGTGGGCTGGTCCCGTGACCGTCAGGTAGATCGCAAACCTCGGCTCACGGACCGGGGGCTGTTGTGTTTGGTGGTGGCGCGGCGTCTGCTCGGGGTGGCCAGCGAACGCCGTTGGGTCCGTGACGTCCGTCAGGACCTGATCGGGCTGTTCGCGTGCCTGCCGCACCGGTCCGGGTATGGCAAGCGGGTCCGCTCGCTGGGTGGGCTGATCTCCGCGGTCA
>NZ_JBOHGB010000055.1:0-41177 GCF_050699935.1 Actinophytocola sp. | reverse complement strand
GCCGTGTCCCGGTGGGCGGCGGCGCCAGCCGTGTCCCGGTGGGCGGCGGCGCCAGCCGTGTCCCGGTGGGCGGCGGCGCCAGCCGTGTCCCGGTGGGCGGCGCGGCCCCGTGTTCGCCGTCTCCGCGGATCACGGCAGGGAACACGTACCGGGTCAGCACGAAGGCGATCGCCACGATGATCATCGGGCCGTAGATCCACGCGGTCCAGTGCGGCATCGAGTCCTCCCGTCGGTGGAGGAATCGTGACGCCGCGCCAGTGCGTAACACACAACCCGGAGCGAAGGTCGGCACCGGACCCTCCGCATCGCACAGCACCCCTAGCATGTGGGTGGCACGTACGAGCTGCGGGAGGGCTGGGCCGGTCATGAGGTGGTTCCGCCGGCGCGACCGGGACCCCGTCCCGGAGCGGCCCGACCCGCGCACGCTCGCCGAGCGGTTCTGGTGCGGCTGGCAGGAGCTGCTGCCCGAGGTCGCCGCCGCGCTCGGCGACCGGGAGCCGGGCCGCGTGGAGAACCAGCTCTGCGAGCTCGTCGCCGGCCTGCACCCGGACCTGCACTTCTCGATCGAGCGTGGCCAGCGGGCGATCTACGCGCTCGTCGTCACCGGCCAGGAGGACCCGCGGCTGCGCCCGTTCACCGACGCGTGGCAGCGGGCCGCGCCACCGGAGGACACGATCTGGGAGTACCACGACTCGGTGCCGGCGGTGCCCGACCCGACCCTCGTGACCGTCAACCTCGGCCCGCACCGCATCTCGCTGGCGGAGGTACGGGTCGTGGCGCAGGTCGACGAGGCCGCGGGCGTCGTCGACGTGGCCGTGCACCACCCGGTGATGGCGTCGCTGGACGAGGCGGCCCGCTCGGCGATGACCTACCTGCCGCTCGACGCGGCGCTGGGGGAGCGGCTCGCGGCCGAGCGGCTGCGCCGGGTGGAGACGGCCGAGGCGGAGCCCGCGGACACGATCGGACTGCTCGAGCTGCGCACGCTCGTGCGGGACCTGGCGGGCTGAAAACCGTCGGTGGCGCGCACTAGTCTGCGATCGTGACCAGTGCGGACAGTGCGGACGGCGACGTGACAGTGCGGGCCGAGGGCGTCGAGGACGTGCCGGCGGCGGTCCGGGCGCGGCACGGCGCGCTGGCCGAGGAGATCAACGGCCACCGTTTCCGCTACTACGTCCTCGACTCGCCGACGATCTCCGACGGCGAGTTCGACGCGCTGTGGCACGAGTTGCTCGCGCTGGAGGAGAAGCATCCGGGGCTGGTCACGCCCGAGTCGCCGAGCCAGCACGTCGGCGGCACCTTCTCCACCGAGTTCGCGGCCGTGGACCACCTGGAGCGGATGCTCAGCCTGGACAACACCTTCGACGCCGACGAGCTCGGCGCGTGGGTCGACCGGGTGGAGAAGGAGCTCGGCACCACGTCGTACCTGTGCGAGCTCAAGATCGACGGGCTCGCGATCAACCTGCTGTACGAGCAGGGCCGACTGACCCGCGGGCTGACCCGTGGCGACGGGCGCACGGGCGAGGACGTCACGCTGAACGTGCGCACGCTCGACGGGGTGCCACACCAGCTGAGCGCCAGCGACGAGTTCCCGGTACCGAAGCTGGTCGAGGTCCGCGGCGAGGTCTACTTCCGGCTCGCGGACTTCGAGGAGCTCAACGCCCGCCTCGTCGAGGCCGGCAAGCCCGCGTTCGCCAACCCGCGCAACACCGCGGCGGGCTCGTTGCGGCAGAAGGACCCCAAGGTCACGGCCAGCCGCAAGCTCAGGCTGATCTGCCACGGGCTGGGCAGGCGGGACGGCTTCGAGCCGGCGCGGCAGTCGGAGGCGTACCGAGCGCTCGCGGCGTGGGGGCTGCCGGTGTCGCCGCACACCAAGGTCGTCTCCTCGCGCGAGGAGCTGTTCGCGCACCTCGACTACTGGGGCGCGCACCGCCACGACGTCGAGCACGAGATCGACGGCATCGTGGTCAAGGTCGACGAGGTGGCCAAGCAGCGCCGGATGGGGTCCACGTCGCGCGCGCCGCGCTGGGCTATCGCGTACAAGTACGCCCCGGAGGAGGCCACGACCACGCTGCTGGACATCCAGGTCAACGTGGGCCGCACCGGGCGGGTCACGCCGTTCGCGGTGATGGAGCCGGTGAAGGTGGCCGGCTCGACGGTGTCGCTGGCCACGCTCCACAACGCCGGCGAGGTCGAGCGCAAGGGCGTGCTGATCGGCGACCGCGTGGTGATCCGCAAGGCGGGCGACGTGATCCCGGAGGTGCTCGGCCCGGTCGCGGACGCGCGCGACGGTTCCGAGCGCGAGTTCCGGATGCCCACGACCTGCCCGTCGTGCGGCACGACGCTGGCGTACGAGAAGGAGGGCGACGCCGACATCCGGTGCCCCAATGCGCGGTCGTGCCCCGGGCAGCGCAAGGAGCGGCTGACCTACATCGCCGGCCGGTCGGCGCTGGACATCGAGGTGCTGGGCTACGAGGCGGCGGCCGCGCTGATCGACTCGGGTGTCCTCGGCGACGAGGGTGACCTGTTCGACCTCGACGAGTCGCGGCTGCTGGAGGTGGAGCTGTTCCGCACCAAGGCAGGCACGCTGTCGGCCAACGGCCAGAAGCTCCTGGCGAACCTGGAGGTGGTGAAGCGGCGTCCACTGTGGAAGGTCCTGGTCGCGTTGTCGATCCGCCACGTCGGGCCGACGGCGGCGCGGGCGCTGGCGCAGGAGTTCGGCTCCCTCCCGCGGATCATGTCGACCCCGGAGGAGGAGCTGGCGGCGGCCGAGGGCGTGGGCCCGACCATCGTGACGGCCATCAGGGAGTGGTTCGCGACGGACTGGCGGCGCGAGATCGTGACGAAGTGGCAGCGTGCCGGGGTGCGCATGGAGGAGGAGCGCGACGCGTCCATCCCCCGCAACCTCGACGGTCTGTCCATTGTGGTCACCGGCAGCCTGCCGACGTTCTCGCGCGACGAGGCCAAGGAGGCGATCCTGGCCCGCGGCGGCAAGGCGGTCGGCTCGGTGTCGAAGAAGACGTCGTTCGTGGTGGTGGGCGACTCGCCGGGGTCGAAGTACGACAAGGCCGTGCAGCTGAAGGTCCCGGTCCTGGACGAGGACGGCTTCCGGGTGCTGCTGGCCGAGGGGCCCGACGAGGCCACCAAGGTGGCGACGATCGGCGACGACACGTCGGCATCGGACCCCGACGCCGATGAGTGAGGTGACGATCCGCCGGGCACGTGAGCCGGAGCTGGCCGAGGTCGGCACGTTGACGGTCGAGGCTTACCGGGCCAGCGGCTACCTGGAGGCCGACAGCCCGTATGCGCTCAAACTGGCGGACGCCGCGCTGCGCGCCCGGGAGGCGGAGGTCTGGGTGGCGGTCGACGAGCCCGACACGGTCCTGGGCACGGTGACGATGGCGCCGCCGACGTCGCCGTGGGCGCAGGTGGCCGGGCCGTGGGACCTGGAGTTCCGCATGCTGGCGGTCGGGGCGGCGGCGCGAGGCCGTGGCGTCGGTGAGGCCCTGACGCGGGCGGTCCTGGAACGCGCGGCGGAGCTGGGCCTGACCGGCGTGGTGCTGAGCAGCTCGACGGAGATGACGACCGCGCACCGGATCTACGAACGCCTGGGCTTCCGCCGGACTCCCGACAAGGACTGGAGCCCGTCGTCGGGCACCGAGCTGGTGACCTACCGCCTGGACCTTGGCTGACCGAAGTCGCCCAGGACCGAACCGATGGCCGAGACGGCGTCGGCGATCTCGGACGATGTCCGGGCCGCGTACCCGAGCACCAGCCCGGGCGCCCCGTCGCGCTGCCGGTGCCACGACAGCGGCTGCACCTTGACCCCTCGCTCCAGCACCGCTCCCGCCAGCGCGACGTCCGAGAACGACCCCGGAAAGGTCACCGTCAGGTGTAGCCCCGCGGCCGCCCCGTGCACGGAGGCTCCCGGCAGCGAGGCACGGATCGCGGCGATCATCGCGTCCCGGCGCCGGCGATGCCGCGGCCGGAGGTACCGCAGCTGCTGCTCCAGCGCCCCCGACTCCATCAGGTGCGCCAGGACGAACTGCGCCAGCACACCGTTGCCCAGGTCCGCATTCCGTTTGGCCGCAACGACATCCGCGTGATGACGCGGTGGCACCAGCAGCCACCCGATCCGCAGCGCCGGCGCGAGCAGCTTCGACACGCTGCCCGCGTAGCACACCCGCGTCGACACCATCGAGCGCAGTGCTGGGACGGGCGGGCGGTCGTACCGGTGCTCCGCGTCGTAGTCGTCCTCGATGATCACGCCGCCGGACGACGCCCAGTCGAGCAGCTCGCGGCGGCGCTCGCCGGAGAGCACCACGCCGGTCGGGAACTGGTGGGCCGGCGTCACGAGCACGGCCGGCGCGGTCAACGCCGACACCCGCAGGCCGTGGGAGTCCACCGACACCGGTGGCGTGGCCACGCCCCAGTTCCGCAGGTGCTGGCGGGTACCGAGCGAACCGGGATCCTCGACCGCGATCGCCGGCAGCCCCAGCACCTGTGCCAGCAGCCCGAGCGCCTGCGACACCCCCGCCACGATCACGACCTCGCCCGGGTCCGCACGGATCCCGCGGTTGCGCGCGAGCCAGTTCGCCACCGCCTGTCGCAGCGACGACGTTCCCCGTGGGTCGCCGTAGCCGAGGTCGGACGCGGACAGCGAACCGAGCACGGTCCGCTCCGCCCGCAACCACGCCGCCCGCGGGAACGCCGCGAGGTCGGGCACGCCCGGCGTCAGGTCGACCCGTGCCGGCGCCTCGCGCAGCGCGTCGAAGACGTCCAGCCCCGGCGGCCCGGCGAACGGCCCCGCGTTCGGGCCCGCGGTCGGGTCCGTGGTCGGCGCCGCCGTCGGCTCGGTGGACGGCGAACCCGGCTCGGCGGAGGCGGGCGAGGTGACCGGCGCGGCCACCACGATCGTCCCGCCACGGCCCCGGCCCACGACGTGCCCGTCCTCCACCAGCCGCTGGTAGGCCTCCGTCACCACGCCGCGCGAGACCCGTAACTCCGCGGCCAGGACCCGGGACGCGGGCAGCCGGCTACCGATCGGCAGGCGGCCGTCGGAGATTGCCGAGCGGAGGCGGTCCGCCAGCCACGCCGACCGGCCACCCGCGGGCGCGTTCGCGATCGAGAGCTGCAGGAAGTCCGCTCCGGTTATGGACCTCTCGGTTATCTCCGATTTGGACCTGTTCACCGGACCATTGTGCCGGCACAGTCAACGGCGTGACCGCGATCGACAGTCCCACGGCGTACGTGCACGGATACGGACCCCACGAGACCCGCCGCCTCGGCGACCAGGCCGACACGCTCGCGAGCCTGCTCCACGCCGGCACCGCCTACCCGGCGGGCAGCCGCGTCCTGGAGGTCGGCTGCGGGATCGGCGCGCAGACCGCCCACCTCGTCGCTTCGAGCCCCGGCGCGCAGATCGTCGCCATCGACCGGTCGCCCGAGTCGCTCGCGACGGCCCGCGCGCGGGTCGCCGCCCCGGTGGAGTGGCTCCGCGCCGACCTGTTCGACCTGCCCTTCGCCGACGGTGAGTTCGACCACCTCTTCGTGTGCTTCGTCCTCGAGCACCTGCGCGAGCCGGTCCGGGCGCTCGAGGGCCTGCGCCGGGTGCTGGCGCCCGGTGGCACGATCACCGTCATCGAGGGCGACCACGGCTCGGCGTTCTTCCACCCGGACAGCCCCGCCGCGCGGACCGTGATCGACTGCCTCGTGACGCTGCAACGGTCGGGCGGCGGCGACGGGCTGCTCGGCCGCCGGGTCGAGCCGCTGCTGACCGCGGCCGGCTACCGCGACGTCACGACCCGACCGTGCACCGTGTACGCCGACCGCACCAGGCCCGATCTCGTGGCGGGCTTCACGCGCAACACGTTCATCGCCATGGTCGCCGGCGTCCGCGCGGAGGCGCTCGCCGCCGGCCTGGTCACCGAAACCGAGTGGCGGCGGGGAATCGACGCACTGCACCGCACCGCCGAGGACGGCGGCACCTTCCACTACACGTTCTTCAAGGGCACGGCGCGGAAGTAGGTGGCGAGCACCTGGTCCGCGAGCTGTCCGGGCCCGTGCCGGTCCGCCCGTAGGACGAGGGTGTCCGGCGGCAGCGCGGCGCGGGCGGCCACGCAACGCTCGACGTTGCGCAGCCGGAAGGCGCGCGCGTCGGCGTCGGCCCGCGGGTCGTCCGGGTCGAGGACCTGAGCGTCGATGCGGCGGCGCAGCTCGTCGGCCGGCACGTCGAGGAACACGTGCCGGAGGGACACGCCCGCCGCGGCGATGAGCCCGAAGATCTCGTCGCGGTGGCCGGTGTCGACGAGCGTCATCGGTGTGATGACGGGCCGCCCGTACTCGCGGTGCAGGCCGACGGCGAACTCGGCGGTGAGCCTGCGCCACAGCGGCATGTCCTGGAAGTCCCCGCCCTCCGGCGCGGGCGCCCACGCACGCAACAGGAAACCGATGTACTCGGGATCGAACGGCAGCGCGTCCGGCACCCGGCGGTGCAGCTCCTCGGCCAGGGTGGTCTTGCCGGCTCCGAACGCTCCATCGAGCCAGAGGATCATCCTCAGCCCGACAGCACGACCGCGACGATCCCCGCCAGGTGCGCGAGCCGTGCCACCTCGGCGGCCCGGAACATCGGTCCGCCCGGTCGCCCCACGAGCAGCACCCGGTCCGGCTTGCCCAGGGGAGTGGCGGCGAGCTCCGTGCCCAGCTCCCGCCAGGTCTCCGGCACCCACGCCTCCTCGCCGTCCAGCACGGTCGCCCGCGCCAGCGGCAGCCACGGCAGGTCCAGGGTGCGCAGCTGCGGCGCCGCGGTGCTCGCGGTCAGCGTCTCCGCGCCACCCTCGGCCGGGCCGACGACCAGGGCCCACCCCGCGCGAATGATGCGCGGCACGCCCTCGGTGAAGATCGTCAGGCCCTCGTCGGGCTGTGCGGCGACCTCCTCCACCAGCTCGAGCTCCCGGTGCGTGTCCAGCACGCCCGCGTATGGCCGCACCGCGTCGACCTCGACGTCGGTCACCGACTCGGCGGCGGTGATCAGCACGTCCGGCAGCCTGCCCTTCGGCAGCTCCACCACCAGGTCGTCGATCGCCACGCCGCCGGTCCGCTCCACGACGTCCACGCTCAGGATGTCGGCACCGATGTGGCCGAGCGCCGTCGCCACCGCGCCGAGCGCACCCGGGCGGTCCGGTAGCTGCACTCGGATCAGGAAGGACAAGGCGAACGCCTCCTGCTACTTCGGTGGTGACCCCGCGTCACTGCCGGTGTCGATCTCATGCCGGCCGACGATTGTCGCAGACGCCAGCATGCCGCCACACCAGGCGTCCGCACCACGGGATCGACGAGCCTGTGACCAGCTTGCCACCTCGATAACCCGTTCGGGCCGTGTACGGCGCTGGAAATAGACTCCGACCGACCCCTAGTTAACGAGACGCCAGCCCAGGGAGTACGTCCAGTGCCCAACATCTCGCGCGACGAGGTAGCCCACCTCGCTCGCCTGGCCAGGCTAGCCGTCACCGAGGACGAACTGGACACGTTCGCCGGCCAGCTGGACGTGATCCTCCAGTCGGTGGCCCGGGTCGGCGAGGTCGCGGCCGACGACATCCCGCCGACCTCGCACGCCGTGCCGCTGCGCAACGTCTTCCGCGACGACCTCCCCCGCCCGGGTCTCACGCAGGCGCAGGCGCTGGCCGGCGCGCCGGCCGTCGAGGATGGCCGCTTCCGCGTGCCGCGCATCCTGGGGGAGGAAGCATGACCCTCCTTGTGTCGACCTCGAGGCCAAACCGGGCCGCGGGCTTCCCAACCGCACCTCAGGGGAACGTGACGCAAGCCAGCCACAAGTACGTGACCAAACAGGATCGTCCCTCTACCGACGTGACCACAACATCTAATTCGGGGGAGGCGGACCAGTCATGACCGAGCAGACCCGTATGACCGCGGCCGAGCTGGCCGCCCGGATCCACTCGGGCGAGGTCTCCTCCGTCGAGGTCACCCAGGCGCACCTGGACCGGATCGCCGCCATCGACGCGACCGTGCACGCGTTCCTGTACGTCGACGCCGAGGGCGCGCTCGCCGCCGCCCGCCGGGTCGACGAGGACGTGGCCGCGGGCCGTCCCGTCGCCTCGCCGCTCGCCGGCGTGCCGCTCGCGCTCAAGGACGTCTTCACCACCGCGGGCATCCCGACCACCTGCGGCTCCAAGATCCTCGAAGGCTGGGTCCCGCCCTATGACGCGACGGTCACCCGCAGGCTGCGCGAGGCCGGGATCGTGGTGCTGGGCAAGACGAACATGGACGAGTTCGCGATGGGCTCCTCCACCGAGAACTCCGCGTACGGGCCGACCCGCAACCCGTGGGACCTCGACCGGATCCCGGGCGGCTCGGGCGGCGGCTCGTCCGCCTCGCTCGCCGCGTTCGAGGCGCCGCTCGCCATCGGCACCGACACCGGCGGCTCGATCCGCCAGCCCGCATCGGTCACCGGCACCGTCGGCGTCAAGCCGACCTACGGCGGCGTGTCGCGCTACGGGCTCGTCGCGTTCTCCTCCTCGCTCGACCAGGGCGGGCCGTGCGCGCGGACCGTGCTCGACGCGGCGCTGCTGCACGAGGTCATCGGCGGGTACGACCCGATGGACTCGACGTCCATCGACGCGCCCGTGCCGCCGGTGGTCGCGGCCGCGCGCGCGGGTGCGGACGGTGACCTGTCGGGCGTGCGGGTCGGCGTGGTCCGCGAGTTCGCCGGCGAGTGGTACCAGGACGGCGTGACCCGGTCGTTCCAGCAGGCGGTCGAGACGTTGCGTGGGCTCGGCGCCGAGATCGTGGAGGTCTCCTGCCCGCACTTCGACTACGGGCTGCCGGCGTACTACCTGATCGCGCCGAGCGAGTGCTCGTCGAACCTGGCCCGGTTCGACGCGATGCGCTACGGGCTGCGGGTCGGCGACGACAACGGGAACAGCGCCGAGCAGGTCATGGCGCTCACCCGGGAGGCCGGGTTCGGCGCGGAGGTCAAGCGCCGCATCATGATCGGCACCTACGCCCTGTCGTCCGGCTACTACGACGCCTACTACGGCCAGGCGCAGAAGGTCCGCACGCTGATCACGCGCGACTTCGAGGCCGCGTTCGCCGACCTCGACGTGCTCGTCTCGCCGACCACGCCGACGACCGCGTTCCGCATCGGCGAGCGCGTCGACGACCCGGTGGCCATGTACCGCGCGGACCTGTGCACGATCCCGGCCAACCTGGCCGGCACCCCCGCACTGAGTATCCCTTGTGGACTGTCCGAAGAGGATGGTATGCCGGTCGGCCTGCAGGTCATGGCCCCGGCACTGCAGGAGCAGCGCATGTACCGCGTGGCCGCCGCGTTCGAGGCCGCCCGCGACGCCGCCCAGGGCGGCCCACTGATCAACCGGGTTCCGCAGCTGGAGGTCGCCCGATGACTGTCACCGCGGACGTGCTGGACTACGACGAGGTCGTCGAGCGCTTCGACCCGGTGCTCGGGCTCGAGGTGCACGTCGAGCTGAACACCGGCACGAAGATGTTCTGTGGCTGCCTGACCGCGTTCGGCGCGGAGCCGAACACCCAGGTGTGCCCGACCTGCCTAGGCCTGCCCGGCTCGCTGCCGGTGGTCAACGGCAAGGCGGTCGAGTCGGCGATTCGCATCGGGCTCGCGCTGAACTGCGACATCGCCGAGTGGTGCCGGTTCGCGCGCAAGAACTACTTCTACCCGGACATGCCGAAGAACTTCCAGACGTCCCAGTACGACGAGCCGATCGCGTTCGGCGGCTCGTTCGCGATCACGCTGGACGACGGCACCGTGGTCGAGGTGGGCATCGAGCGGGCCCACATGGAGGAGGACACCGGCAAGTCGCTGCACGTCGGCGGCGCGACGGGACGCATCCACGGCGCCGAGCACTCGCTGCTGGACTACAACCGGGCGGGGGTGCCGCTGATCGAGATCGTCACGAAGCCGATCACCGGCACGGGTGCCCGCGCGCCGGAGGTGGCCCGTGCGTACGTGACCGCGCTGCGGGACCTGCTGCGCGCGCTGGACGTGTCGGACGTGCGGATGGACCAGGGCTCGCTGCGCTGTGACGCGAACGTGTCGCTGATGCCGCGCGGTACGGCGGAGTTCGGCACCCGGACGGAGACGAAGAACGTCAACTCCTTGCGCAGCGTCGAGCGCGCGGTGCGCTACGAGATGACGCGGCAGGCCGCGGTGCTCGCCGGCGGCGGGGCGATCCTGCAGGAGACCCGGCACTTCGACGAGGCCACCGGGACCACGTCGGCCGGCCGGCGCAAGGAGACCTCGGAGGACTACCGGTACTTCCCGGAGCCGGACCTGGTGCCGATCGCGCCGTCCGCGGAGTGGGTGGAGAAGCTGCGCGCGACGCTGCCGGAGCTGCCGTGGCAGCGGCGGAAGCGGATCCAGGCGGAGTGGCGGCTATCGGACCTGGAGCTGCGCGACCTGGTCAACACGGGCGCCATCGACCTCGTCACGTCCACAGTGGACGCGGGGGCGACGCCGGACCAGGCACGCGCGTGGTGGGTCAACTACCTGTCCCAGGAGGCGAACTCGCGCGGCGTCGAGCTGGGGGAGCTGCCGATCTCCCCGGCGCAGGTGGCGCGGGTGGCGGCCCTGGTCGCCGAGGGGAAGCTGACGAACAAGCTGGCCCGTGACGTCGTCGACGGCGTGCTGGCCGGCGAGGGCGAGCCGGACGAGGTCGTGGCCGTGCGCGGCCTGGCCGTGGTCTCGGACGACTCGGCCCTGTACGCGGCGGTCGACGAGGCCCTGGCCGCGCAGCCGGACGTGGCGGAGAAGATCCGCGGCGGCAAGGTCCAGGCCGCGGGCGCGATCGTCGGCGCGGTCATGAAGGCCACCAAGGGCCAGGCCGACGCCAAACGCGTCCGCGAGCTGATCCTCGAACGCTGCACCTGACCCCGCGAGTCCAACACTGGGGACGCGCGAGTCCAACACTGGGGACGCGCGAGTCCAACACTGCAGACCCGCGAGTCCAACGCTGCGGACCCGCGAGTCCGCGGTTGCGGGCGCCGCGAAAGTTGGACTCGCGGGTCGCGAACGTTGGACTCGCGGGTCGCGAACGTTGGACTCGCGGGTCCGGAACGTTGGACTCGCGGGTCGCGAACGTTGGACTCGCGGGGTGGGGCGGGATTGTCGGACCGCGCGGTTACGATGCGCGGCGCGATGACAGCGAAGTACGCCGTACTAGGGCCCCTGCAGATCACCGGTCACGACGGTCGGGGGTTGCGGCTGCGCGGTGACCGGCAGCGGTCGCTGCTCGCCATGCTGCTCTTCCACGCCAACAAGCAGGTTCCCACCGACCGCCTCGTCGACGCGCTCTGGCCCGACGTCCCGCCCAAGTCCTACGCCTCCAACCTGCACACCTACGTCTCCCGGCTCCGCAAGCGGCTCGGGCCCATCGACAACACCGGCAGCGGCTACCGCCTCCGCGTCGACGACGACGACCTCGACCTGCTCGTCTTCCGCCGGGAGGCCGCGAAGGGCCGGGCCACCCGCGATCCCCGCGCCGCCGCCACCCATCTGCGTCGCGCGCTCGCCCAGTGGCGGGACCAGCCGCTCGCCGACCTGACCGTGCCGCCGCTCGACGCCGAGGTGGCGAGGCTGGAGGCGGAGCGGTTCGCCGTCTTCGAGGACTGGGTCGAGGCCGAGCTCGCCGCCGGCCACCACGCCGACCTGATCGGCGAGCTGTTGGCCGCCGTCGCCGAGCACCCGTTGCGCGAGCGGCTCGTGGGCCTGCTCATGACCGCCCTGTGGCGCTCCGGCCGCCAGGTCGAGGCCCTCGCCGTCTACCGCGACACCCGCGCGACGCTGATCGACGAGACCGGCGTCGAGCCGGGCCCAGAGCTCCGCGAGGTCCACGTCGCCATCCTGCGGGGCGAGGACGAGCCCCCGGCCTGGCCGATCCGCCAGCTTCCCGCCGAGGTCCTCGACTTCTCCGGACGCCGCGAGCTCGTCGACGAGCTGACCGCCACGCTCGCGCGGCGGCGCACACCCGTCGTCGTGCTCAGCGGTGAGCCCGGGGTCGGCAAGAGCATGCTCGCCGTCCGCGTGGCGCACCGTGTCCGCGACGCCTTCCCCGACGGCCAGCTCTACGCCCACCTCGCGGGAGCCACCGACCCGCGCGAGGTCGGCGACGTGCTCGCGGACCTGCTCCGGACGCTCGGCGTCACGGGCCCGGCCATCCCCGACGACGTGCACGCCAGGGCCGCCGTCCTGCGCAGCCGCCTCGCCGACCGCACGGTCCTGCTGGTCCTCGACGACGCGGCGAGCCCCACGCAGATCCGCGACCTGCTCCCGGGCACGAGCAGCAGCGCCGTGCTCGTCACCAGCCGCCGGAGGCTGTCCGGGCTCGCCGGCGCCCACCGCGTGACCGTCCCGCCGTTCACCGACGCCGAGGCCGCGGAGCTGCTGGAGCGGGTCGCCGGCGCGCGGGTCGGCGGGGACCCGGCTGGCGCCGGGCGGATCGCCGCCGCCTGCGGGAACCTGCCGCTCGCGCTGCGGATCGCCGCCACCCGGCTGTCGCTGCGCCCGCAGCTGCGCCTGGGCGAGCTTGCCGACCGGCTGGCCGACGAGCGGCGCCGGCTCGACGAGCTGACCGTGAGCGACCTGCAGGTCCGGCCCGGTCTGGCGCTGAGCTACGAGGCGTTGAGCGAGCCCGCTCGGTACCTGTTCCGGCTGCTCGGCATGGTCGACGTCGGCAACCACCCGGCCTGGGCGCTGGCCGTGCTGCTCGACGGGCCCGAGGGCGAGGCCGCGGTCGAGGAGCTGGTCGAGTCCAGCATGCTGCAGCCCGCGGGCGTGGACGCCTGCGGCGAGCCCCGGTTCGTCATGCACGACATCGTCCGCGCGTACGCCACCGAGCTGGCGCACGGGCTCGCCGGCCTGCCCGAGCGCGAGGTCGCCGGCACGCGGCTGGTCCACGCGAGCTACACGCTGACCGACCAGCTCGTCCGGCGGCTGCCGCGCGTCACGCCGCTGCCCGAGCCGGACGAGGACGTGCCGGCCCCGCCGATCCCGGGCGAGACCCGGCGCCGGCTGCTCGCCGACCCCGAGGCGTGGTTCGCGACCGAGCGGCCCGCGCTCGTCGCCGGCATCGGCCGGCTGTGCCGGGTCGACGAGTTCCGCGACGGCCAGTATGTGCTCGCCGCGGACCTGTTCGACCGGTTCGCCGCGTACCTGTGGCTGCACGGCTACTACGCCGACCTGCGCTGCTGTGCCGACGCGCTGGTCACCGCCGCCCGCGCGGACGGCAACGAGCTCGTCGAGGCCCGGGCCGAGGCCGTGCTCGCCCGGCTGCTGCACGTCCGCGGCCGGTACGCCGAGGCCGTCGCGAAGTACCGCTGGTGCGCGGACCGGTTGGCCCGCCTGGACGATCGCCGCACCGGCGGGTGGGTCCTGACCAACCTCGCGGACTGCCTGACCGGGCTGGGCGAGCCGGAGGAGGCGTTACGGCTGGCCGACCGGGCCGCGGTGGACGGCGAGGACGACTTCGCCACGCTGTCGGTGCTGCGGACGCGTTCGGCGGCGTTGAACCGGCTCGGTCGGCCGAAGGAGTCGGTGCTGATCGACACCGAGGCGCTGGCGGTCGCGCGGCGCGTCGGCGAGCCGCGGACGGTCGCGCTGGCGTTGCAGAATCTCGCGTGGAGCCTCGCGCTGACCGGCGAGCTGGACCGGGCGGCGGTCGCCGCGGGCGACTCGGTGTCGTTGCTGCGCGGCACCACCGCGCGCTCGTCGCTGGCCCGCTCGCTGCGCACGCTCGGCGCGATCCACGCCGGGCAGTGCCGTCGGGCGGACGCGGTCGAGGCGTTCGCCGAGGGCAGGCGGATCGCCGAGGAGATCAACGAGCGGCCGCGGGAGCTGTCGTGCTCGCGGGCGATCGCGGCGAGCCTGGTCGGGACCGGCCGGGCCGCGGAGGCGGTTCCCGAGCTGCGGCGCTGCCTCGCCGCCTACCACGAGATGGGCAGCCAGGCGTCGATGACGGTCACCCTGCGGCTGCTGGCGGCCGCGTACGAGGCGACCGGCGAGCGGACGGCCGCGACGGCGGCGCGGGAGGAGGCAGACCGCCTCACCGATCCGCGCGACGCGAGCACCACGACGCTCATCGGCCTGCTGCTCAACCTGACGGTCCCGTGAACGAACGTGTGCCGGACGCGCTCCCCACGCGCCCGGCACCCGGCCTTCCCCGACAAGGCGACCGTCCCCTACGCGGTCGCCTCGGCGTGGCGGCCTGGTGCGGCCGCCTTGGCGTGGCGGCCGTTGGCCGGCAGCCAGGTGAAGATGATCGAGAGCACCGCGCCGAGCAGGGTGACGAACGAGAGCATGGCCATGCTCGTCGTGGTCTCGTCGGCGACGATGACCCCGGCGAACGCCATGGTGAGCAGCGCGAACGTGGTGAGCAGGACGCGGGCCCAGGTGGCGGCCCGGCGTATCAGCAGGGCGAACACGAGGAGTGCGGCGCCCGCGGCCAGCGCGAGGTAGCCGCGCATGGCGAAGGTGGACTCGAAGTCGTCGAGCGACGCGTAGCCGGCGAGGACCACGGCGGACTCGAGGTTCTCGTCGGTCAGCGCCTCGGCGGGCAGCCCCGAGTCGACCAGGATGTCCTTGATGAGGTCGCTGCCGCCGGTGGCGATCATGATGCCGTTGACGATCGAGACGATCGCGGTGAGCACTGTGACGACGATGGCGGCGGTGAGCGTGCCGGGGCGACGGGCCGCCGATCTCTCGGGCGTCACGGGGTATGCGGACACGTGCGTGCTTCTCCTTGACTGACTTGCCGGATGGGGATGACCCGCGAGGCGCGGCACCCTCGGTCCGCGCGGTCACCAGGCAGGCACGCTAGAAAACCCGTCCACACGGAACACACACAGAACCCCACCCCGCGAGTCCAACGCCCCGGACCCGCGAGTCCAACGTTCCGGACCCGCGAGTCGAACGTTCCAGACCCGCGAGTCCAACGCCCCGGACCCGCGAGTCCAACGCGGGTCTCGCCACCCGCGCCCGCCGCCGCTTGACGGACTTACGTTGTAAGAATAGAGTGCCTTACGCCGTAAGTTCGACCGGCGACACGAGAGGCGGAGCGGACATGAGCACGGACCAGACGCGGAAGGTCTGCATCGTCGGCGCCTCGGGCAAGCTCGGGCAGTACATGGTTCGACACGCGCTCGACCGCGGCTACGAGGTCGTCGGCGTGTGTCGCGAACGCAGCGTCGGAAAGCTCGCCGCGCTCGCGGACCGGATCACGATCGTTCCCGGGCCCACGAACGACCGAGAGGTGATCCGGAAGGCGGTCGCCGGATGCGACGGCGTGCTGACCGTGCTGGCTCCCTGGGGCGTGCGGCAGTACTCGTCGGGTACGGCGCAGGCGGTGCTCGACTACGCCGACCCCGACGCGCGCCTGGTCTTCTCGTGCGGCTGGCACATCACCCGGGACGGCCAGGACCAGTACTCCTGGACGTTCAAGGCGACCGTCCGGATCGTCACCTGGCTGGCCCGCCTCGCGCGCGTCGTCGAGCTCGACGACCAGGTGGAGGCGTGCCGGCGGATCTTCGCCAGCGACCGGCGGTGGACCGTCGTCCGCGGGAGCGACCTCGAGGAGGGCGAGAGCCAGGGGCTGCCCGTGTGGAGCCGCCACGTCGGCGACCCGGTCCTCGCGAGCAACCTGACGCGGCGCGTGGACTTCGCCCTGTTCATGGTGGAGGCGCTCACCGACGACACGCTCATCCACGAGGCGCCGGCGATCGTCGGGTGCCTCTCGCCCAGCGCGCTGACCCACGCCGGCGATGGTCGACCCCCCGAGCCTGCCGGGGACACGTCCTAGTCGGGGCCGCCGCCGCCTCCGCCTTGGAGGACGGTGATCAGGACGGCGCGGTCGTCGCTCGACACCGGCTTGCCGCCGTCCTTGTTGACCGTGCCCGCCACGGCCAGGCCCTCGTTCATCAGGTCGAACCCGGACATCCGCCCGAAGCCCTCGCCGTCCGCCATCGTGACCTCGGGCTTGCCGCTGAACGAGCCGTCCTGGGCCAGCGGCAGGTTCTGCAGGTTCCCCGCCCGCTCGGTCACGACCCACACGCCGTCCGGCGTGGACGCGCAGCCCGCCACCCCGGGCCTGTCCGGCCAGCTCCACGCCGGGGCGCCCAGCGGCTCGCCCAGCTGCAGCGCGTACAGCCGGTCACCGCTGGGTGTCTGGTCGGTGACCCACAGGCGTGAGCCGTCCATCGAGCCGCACACGCCGCCCGGCGAGTACAGGCCGTTGGCGACGATCCGCGCAGGGGTCGGGTTGTCCGGCGCCGGCTGACCGGTCCCGTCGAGGCGCAGCACCTTGCCCGCCAACGAGTTCGGGTTCCGGGCCAGCGCCGGATTGCCCGCATTACCGGTCGCGAGCAGCAGCGCGCCCCGGTGGTCGAGCCCGAGCGTCCCTTTGTTGCCGGTCGGCCCCCGCGGGATCCCGGTCAGCACCGGCTTGGGCGTGTCACCGGGCGCGATGCGCACCAGGCGGTTGTCGGTCGGCGTCGTGACGTACGCGAACAGCAGCTGGTCCTCGGCGTACGTGGGGGAGAGCGCCAGCCCGGTCAGCCCGCCGTCGGACCGCGCGTCGACCGGCACGGTCGCCACCACCTGCGGCTCCACGCCCTGCTTGACCCGCAGGATGCGGCCGGTGTCTCGCTCGCCCACCAGCGCGGCCGGCTCCTGGCCGTCGCCGGGCAGCGCGGCCACGGCCACGACCGTCGACATGCAGGTGCCGATCACCGCCGGGTTGTAGTCCGTGCAGCCGTTCGGCGGCGGAACCTCGGACGGCCGGGGTCGCTCGGTCTCGGCCGTCCCGCCGGTGGCGCCCTCGTCACCGGGCAGCTCCGGGTCGGGTGCGGCCTGCGGCGTCAGCTCGTCCTGCGGATGCCACTCCGCCGGCTGGTCACTGAAGGTGGCACAACTCGCGGTCAGCAGGGCACCGCCGACCGTCACACCGGCCACCAGCGTCCGCCACCGCACTCCCATGTCCTCCAAGCTAGGTCCAGGACCGTGAACCTCACGTGAGAGGGTGGCTGGTGTGACGATCACCGTGCTGGTACCCGACGAGCAGGGGGTCGCCGCGCTCGCCGGCATCGACGGCGTCCGGGCGCTCACCTACGCCGCGGAGGATCCGGACGCGCCACTCCCCGCGCGCGCCGACGAGGCCGAGGTGCTCGTGCCCAGCTTTCTCGCCGAAGTCGACCCGGCCGCGTACGTGAACCGGCTGCCGAACCTGCGGCTGATCCAGCTCATGACCACCGGCGCGGAGACCTGGATCGGCCGTGTCCCGGACCACGTCATGCTGTCCACGGCCCGCGGCGCGCACGGCGGCAGCACCGCGGAGTGGGCGCTCGGCGCGCTGATCGCCGTCTACCGGGAGCTGATCCCCTTCGAGCACGCGCGACAGGCCCGCGAGTGGCAGCGCCGGCCCACGGAAACGTTGCAGGACAAGCGGGTCCTGGTGCTCGGCGCGGGCGATCTGGGCCGGCGGATGCGCCGGCGCCTGGAGGCCTGCGACGCGGCCGCCACCCTCGTCGGCACGACCGCCCGCGAGGGCGTGCACGGTATCGACGAGCTGCCGGCCCTGCTCGGCGCACACGACGCCGTCGTGCTGATGGTGCCGCTCACCGACGCGACGACCGGTCTCGTCGACGCGGACTTCCTCGCCCGCATGCCGGACGGCGCGATCCTGGTCAATGCCGCGCGCGGCAAGGTCGTGCACACCGACGCCTTGCTCGCCGAGCTGCGGGCGGGCCGGCTGCGCGCCGCGCTCGACGTCACCGACCCCGAGCCGCTCCCACCCGACCATCCATTGTGGACAGCGCCCGGGCTGCTGCTGACCCCGCACGTCGCGGGCAGTGTGCACGACTACCGGCGCCGCGCGTACGCGGTGGTAACCGCCGAGGTGGCCCGGTACGCGAACGGCAAGGACCCGGAAAACCTGGTGTACGGAGCGTATTGATGCGACGTGCCCTCCCAATGGAGTAGCCCGATGCCCTACTCTGCGCTGGGTGACTACTGACGACAACCGCTCTCGGGCTGCGGGCGGTTACTCAGATAGCGGCCTGTTCGATCGTGGCGGAGACAGCGACTACGCCAGATCGGACGCGGACTTCGACGACGCCGGGTACTCCAGCGCGCAGACCACGGTGCTACCCGGCGCCACCTCTCCCTTCGACAGCGACTTCGACAGCGTTCTCGCTGAGGAGCCGAGCAAGCCACCCATCGCGTGGCACGGCGGGCTGGACTTCGGCCTGCTGGTGCTCAGACTGGTCCTCGGTGGCCTGTTCGTGGCACACGGCTTGGACAAGCTCTTCGGCTGGTTCGACGGCCTCGGCCGCGGCGGCACCGAGCAGCTGCTCACCGGGTTCGGCTTCACCGAGCCGGCGATCCTCACCTGGGTCCTCGCGATCAGCGAGACCACCGGTGGCGCGCTGCTCATCCTGGGCCTGTTCACGCCGATCGGCGCGGCCGCGGTCCTCGGCGTGATGGCGAACGTCATCGTCGTGAAGGCGGACTGGAGCCTGTTCCTCGGCGGTGTCGAGCTCGAGATGATGTACGCGGGTGCGGCGTTCGCGCTGCTGTTCACCGGCCCCGGCCGGGTCGCGCTCGACCGCAACACGCACTGGTTCGGCAAGGCTCCCGCGTACGGGTTCGTGTTCCTCATCATCGCGGCGGGCGCGGCCGCGGTGACCCTGTTCGTCTTCCGCTGAACGGGAAGCGGAGGATGGACCCGTGCCATCCGCGCTTCCCGACGGCGACGCAGCGCCATCCGACGGCCAGCTGCCCGAGCCCGCCCTGCGGGGGCTCGGGCGCCGGCCGTTCGGCGTCTACGTCCACGTGCCGTTCTGCGCGACGCGGTGCGGCTACTGCGACTTCAACACCTACACCGCGGCAGAGCTGGCGTCCTCGCCCGCCTCCCCGGTGTCCTGGTTGGATGGTCTGCGCCGCGAGCTCGAGCTGGCCGCGTCGGTCCTCGGCTCCCCACCGCGCGTGGACACGGTGTTCGTCGGCGGCGGCACGCCGTCACTGCTCGGTGCCTCCGGCCTCGCCTCCGTGCTCGACGCGATTCGTGCGAGCCTCGGCCTCGCGGACGGTGCCGAGGTCACGACGGAGTCCAACCCCGAGTCCACGTCGCCGGAGTTCTTCGTGGGCATCCGGGAGGCCGGCTACACGCGGGTGTCGCTCGGCATGCAGTCCGCGGCGCCGCACGTGCTCGCGGTCCTCGACCGGACGCACACGCCGGGCCGCGCCGTGGCCGCCGCCCGCGAGGCGCACGAGGCCGGGTTCGCACACGTCAACCTGGACCTGATCTACGGCACGCCGGGGGAGCGCGCGGCGGACCTGGCCGCGTCGCTCGACGCCGTGCTCGATGCGGGTGTCGACCACGTGTCGGCATACGCGCTGATCGTCGAGCAGGGCACCGCGCTCGCCCGCCGCGTCGCCCGCGGTGAGCTGCCCGCTCCGGACGACGACGTGCTGGCGGACCGCTACGAGCAGGTCGACGCGACGCTGTCCGCGGCCGGGCTGCACTGGTACGAGGTGTCCAACTGGGCACGCGGGACGGCCGCGTGGTGCCGGCACAACCTGGGCTACTGGCACGGTGCGGACTGGTGGGGCGCCGGGCCGGGGGCGCACAGCCACGTCGGTGGGGTGCGCTGGTGGAACGTGAAGCACCCGGCCAGGTACGCGTCACTTCTGGCGTCCGGCCGGTCCCCGGCGGCCGCCCGCGAGGTGCTGTCCACTTCGGACCGTCGGCTGGAGCGTGTGCTGCTGGAGCTGCGCCTGGTGGACGGCCTCGTGATCGACGCCCTCGATCCCGCCGCGCGACAGGAAGCCCGCACGATGGCCGAGGAGGGCCTGCTCGACCCGGCCGCGCTGAAGGGCGTGAACGGCCGCTTCGGCCGCTGCGTCCTCACCCTCCGCGGCCGGCTCCTGGCCGACGCGGTCGTCCGCCGCCTGACCTAGCCGCTGGTCGCTGTCCGGCTTGCAGGGCGCGGCAGCGTGAGTCCATTGAGGACCACTCGCAGTCACGGCGCGGGCTGGTCAATCACGCGGCTGGTCCTCGTCGGCGCGGGCGCTGACCGAGGTGAATCGATCACCATAGGACGAAATGCTTCGAAACTCTTTCCCTGGAGCACGTCTTGTGCTCGGATGGCTAGGCCAGGTCGGGTGTGACATATGGAGGCAATGTGAAACACATACGATGGGTCGCGGCCACTATCGGCGCGGCACTCGTCGCCACCACGGTCATCAACGTGGTCGGTACCCCGCAGGCCAGTGCCGCGCCAGCGTTCCAGATGCCCTTCCCCTGTGGGCAGACCTGGAGTGGCTCGACCCGCAGCTATCACAGTCCGGCCCGCGCGGTCGATTTCAACCGCTCCAACGACTACGGCGACCGTGTGGAGGCCTCGGCCTCCGGCACGGTGGCCAGGGTCGAGAACGAGGGCAACACCAGCTATGGCCGGTGGATCGAGATCAACCACGGTGACGGCTGGCGGAGTCGCTACGCGCACCTGTCTGTCCAGGCGGTGAGCGTGGGCCAGCGAGTGTCCAAGGGGCAGCGGATCGGCAACGTGGGCAGCACGGGCGGCTCAACGGGCCCCCACCTGCACTTCGAGCAGCGATACAACGGTACCGCTGTCAAGATCAGGTTCAACGGCTCCTATATCTACTACTACGGCACCCGCAGCTACACCAGCCGCAACTGCGGCGGTAGCAGCAACCCGTACACGCCGCGCGAGGTGTGCGGCTCCGCCTACTCCGTGATCGACTCAGCCAGTGTGGGCAGCCGCGGCCGGGTCTACCTGCTCTACAACAACGGCTGGAACTGCGTGGTCACCCTCAAGACGAGCAATCTCGGTTCGGCGTCGTCGATGTCGGCCCACCTTGAGCCACGCAACGGCAGCAGGAGCACGGACTCCGGCCAGTTCTCCTACTACGCGGGCCCGGTCAAGAAGTACGCGCCAGGGGTCTGCGTGAGGTGGGGCGGCTCGATCGGCTCGGCGAGCTACAGCAGCCCGTGGGAGCACTGCGGCTGACCGCTCACGTCACCTCCGGGGTGGGGCCGTGTCTCCACCCCGGAGGAGGTCAACCCGGTGACCAGCCGCGCCGACAGGTCGGAGATCTACGCGCGCAGGCCCGTGAGCAGGCGGCCCATCACCTCGAGGTACTCCGCCTTGATGCGGGGCTGCTCCTCCGCCGGCGCCCCTGCCAGCGCCTGCCCGGCCGCGCCGATCATCCCGAACGCCAGCTGCGTGGTCGTCTTCAGCGGCACCGGGGCCAGAGTCCCGCTCTCCAGCAGCGCGCGCACGAACTCCTCCACCATGCCGTACGCGTACTTCTCCTCCTCCTCGATCCAGCACGTCCAGCCCAGCGCCAACGGGCCCTCAAGCCAGACCACCCGGCCGTACACCGGATCGCAACACTGGTTCAGGAACTCGTCGAGCGCCAGCAGCGCGCTGTCCCATGCGTTCGAACCGCGCGCACCCGCCTTCGCGGTCTGGTCCACCGCGTCCGTCTCCAGCCGGGCGAAGACCGCCTCGAACAGGGCGCGCTTGCTGCTGAAGTGGTGATACACGGCCCCGCGGCTCGCCTGGATGTCCGCGGCGACGTCCTCCAGCGACGTGCCCGCGAAGCCCAGTTCCGCGAACCGCTTGGTGGCCGCGTCGAGCAGTGCGGCACGGGTGGCCTCGGAGAACTGGTCACGCCTGCTCTTCGCCGTTGACATGCGCCGAGTATAAGACATACGCTGTGTATGTTACGAACGCAGAGTAGGTGAAGCGATGTCCTGGGAGACGACACGACGCCGCTACCGACTCGTGCACTCCGTCCTCGACGAGGTGGCCCGCACCGGCCGGCCCGAGGTGCCACCGCGGCTCCGTGCGCGAGTGGACGCCGAGTTCGGGGACTTCGGGGGATTCCTGCAGGAGGTCCGGCGCCGCTGGAACCGGTCGCTCGAGGCACGGCTCGACGGCTTCGACCCGGCCGGCGAGGTGTGGCGCGAACTCGCGCGGGACCTGCCCGCAACCCGCCTGCTGCTGGACACCTACGCGGACCACCCCGCCCTGGGGGAGCGGCGAGCGATCGCCTGAGGAGGATTCACATGACGGAAGCGGTCATCTTCAACCCACTGCTGCCGGGCTTCGACGCAGACCCGTACGCGCACTACCGGGAGGTCCGCGAGCTCGACCCGGTCCACGAGCACCCGCTGGGCTTCTGGTTCCTGACTCACTACGACGACGTCACCCGGCTGCTGCGCTCGGGCCTGTCGGTCGAGGATCGCAACCTCGTCGAGGGCCCGATCGCCGAGCAGTACCGTATGCTCGGCGGGGAGCGCAACGCGGTCACACTGTCCATGTTGGACCGTGACCCACCGGACCACACGCGGTTGCGGTCGCTCGTCACGAAGGTGTTCACGCCGCGCGCGGTCGCGGCCCTGGAGCCGATGGTGACGGGGCTCGTCGACGACGCGCTCGACCGCATCGCCGACGGCGGGCACGTGGATCTGGTCGAGGAGCTCGCGTTCCCGCTGCCGTTCGCGGTGATCTCCACGATGCTCGGCACCCCGCCGACCGACCACGTGCGGCTGCGCGAGCTGACCGGCACGCTGGTCCGCTCGCTCGAGGTGGTCACCGACCCGGAGGTGATCCGCGCGATCGCCGACGCCGAGGTGGCGCTGTCCGGGATGACCGAGGAGATCATCGCCTGGAAGCGCGCCAACCCGGCCGACGACCTGCTCACCGCGCTGATCCAGGCCGAGGAGGACGGCGACAAGCTCTCCGACGACGAGCTGGTGGCCCAGGTGCTGTTGCTCTACGTCGCCGGCCACGAGACCACGGTCAACCTCATCGCGAACGGTGTCGTGGCGCTGCTGCGTTACCCCGAGCAGTTCGCGAAGCTGCGCGCGCGGCCGGACCTGGCGGCCAGCGCGGTCGAGGAGTTCCTCCGCTACGACAGCCCGGTGCAGCAGACGCGGCGGATCACGACCGCGCCGTACCCCGTGCGGGACAAGGAGATCCCGGCCGGCCAGTTCGTCATCGCGTGTCTCGGCGCGGCCAACCGGGACCCGGACTTCTGGGGCCCGGACGCCGAGGACCTGCGGATCGACCGGCCGGACGCACACCGGCACGTGTCGTTCGGCGCGGGCCCACACCACTGCCTCGGCGCGGCGCTCGCCCGGTTGGAGGGCCGGGTCGCGATCAGCGGCCTGGTCACCCGGTTCCCCGACCTGGCGCTGGACGGTGCGGTCACCTGGAACGGCCGGCTCAACCTGCGCGGCGCCGCCTCGGTGCCGATCAGCGCCTAACTATGCCCGGATGGGGTCCTTCCGGTCGCTGGGTGCCCGGAAGGCGTCCTTCCGGGCGGTCAGTCCGAGCGGAGGGTCAGGGCGCGGCTGACGGCGCTGAGCTGACGCGTCGCGTCGATCAGGTGCTTCAACTCCGGAGGTTCGATGGCTTGATCGCTGTCGGTCCACGATTCGTGTGGCCGGGTGTGGCACTCGACGATGAGGCCGTCCGCCAGGACGCCGGCGGCCGCCATCGCCAGTGGTAGCACCCATTCCCGGCGCCCCGACGCGTGGCTGGGGTCGACGATGACGGGTAAGTCCGTTCTTGTTCGCAGTACGGGCACCGCCGAAATGTCCAGCGTGTTGCGGGTTTCGGTGACGAACGTGCGGATACCCCGCTCGCAGAGAATGACCTCGTCGTTTCCCGTGGACCGGACATAGTCCGCGGCGCCGAGCCATTCGTCGTAGGTGGCCGCGAATGCTCTCTTGAGGACGACCGGACGCCCGGTGGCACCTACCGACTGCAGGAGACGGCTGTTGTGCATGGAACGTGCGCCGACGAGAAAACCGTCCACGTGCGGCTCGAGTAGCTGAACGTCCTCCGCGTCGAGCGGCTCGGCAATGACGGGTAAGCCGGTGGCGTCGCGTGCGCGCGCAAGTAAAGGGATCCCTTCCGGTCCGATCCCCTGGAATCGGTCTGGGCCGGATCGGGGCTTGAAGACAGATCCACGAAGAACGTCCGCTCCCGACGACGCGGCGGCGCGGGCGTGCGCGAGGTAGTCGGACTCAACCGAACACGGCCCTGCGATCACGGGGAATCCGCCCGCACCGAACTCGACATCGCCGATGGCGACAGTCCTCATTCTCGCCCCACCGTATCGCTCGATTACCGCCCGGTGTATGCCGTGACTTTCGAAAGCACCTCGGTGGCGCCGGCGAAGACGGACGTCGCGGTAGCCATCGTCCCGGATGCCGCGAGTTCGTCGGACATGACCTCGACACATATGTCCGCGTCGACGCCATGTGACACGAGAAGCGACAGCAGGCTGGTCGCGTGTCCGTCACCGTCGCCCGGAACGAGTCGACGATGAAGCGATTCGAACCGCATTTCCTCCAGTCGATCTCGACCGACGTCGCAGAGTTGTACGGCGAATACCCGGTCCGCGGGGACGCGTGCGAAGTCCTCGGTCGTCGTGTCGGCGCGCACCCAGTGCCAGACGTCCAGCAGGAGCCCGGCGTTGTCCCGATCGACGGATCGCACCAGCTCCCAGGCCGTGGGCAGGCTGGGAATCCCACCGAACGGCATGAACTCCAACGCGATCTTGACGTCCCCGGCGCGCTCACACAGGGCGGCGAAGCTTCGGCACATCTCGTCCAGAGGATGCTTCTCGAACAACCCGACGTTGATGCGCTCGGCGCCGAAGACGCGGGCGAGGTGCAGGAGGGTGGTCTCCTTGGAACTCGGCGACGCCGGAGCGTCGTCGAGGAACCAGTCGCTGAGAAACTCGACTTCGGTGACGACCAACTCGTGCTCGTCGAGCATCGCGAGCATGTCCGAGTCGTCGAGGCCGTTCCGAAGCGCCTCGGCGTAGACCTCCGCGCTGAGGCCGATGCCATCGAAACCGGCGGACGCGGCCACTCTCACGCGTTCCTCGAACGGTGTCTGCCCGAATGTCAGTGAACTTGCCGTCAAACGGCGAGGAGTGGCCGGCCCATGGTCGGCGCCTGGCGCCATCAGACGTCCTCGAGGAGTTGCATCGATACAATTTTCTGTTCGTTGAACTCCGGATAGAACTTCCGCATGAGATGGAACGTCTCGGAGAAGCTGAGCTGGCCGGGTGCGGACCGATCACCGATGAAAGAAAATGTCAAGCGCGAACCCAGGGCGGGAAACATAACTCGTCCGACCATGCCGACGGACCCCATTGATATGACGATGAGCCCCAACTCCGCCATCTTGAGCGTCAGCGATGCCAGTGTCCGGACGTCACGTCTCGACTGGGCCATCGCGCTTATCTTGACGATGTCGGCACCCACGTCCTTGGCCTCGTTCACGATGGTTTCCAGAGCGTCCAGAGCCGGCGTCCTGTCGAAGTCGTGGTGGGAGACGATGACAACCCGGTCGTGAGCCTTGGCGGCCGCGATCACGTCTGAGCGGATCTCGCTCGACGACAGCTCGATGTCCACCGCGTCGACCTCGGGTATGACTGCCTGGAACAGAGCGAGCCGATCGGTCTCGGATCCACTCCAGCCGCCACCCTCGTGTCGACTGCGGATCGTCCCGAGAACGGGCAGGGCCTGGAATGTGCGGACCTCGTCCATTACGTGATCGCGAGTCGTGTTCGAGTACTGGTCTATGCGAAGCTCGGCGACGTCGACGCCGGCGGCCACGGCCTCTCGTGCGAGCCGCTCGCTGTCGTTGTCCCGAAAGCTAACGGCAACAAGAGGTATCTCACTCTCGAGTAGTGCACGTATCCTGTTCACTTTACTGCCAATTCACTTGTTGGACACGGATCGTCTGGCTCATGATACACCCATCATGTCATTTGCTTGAACTCTAGGCCGTAGCCATTCTTGGCCATTACTGCCGCGCCGATGAGGGATGAATCAGGGGCGGTATTCGCTCGCTTGATCCGTTCTCGGCTTCCTTGTCGTCGCCAAACATTTTCGGGGAAGCCGTTCAGGAACGCGTCGAGGTACCTGTTGGCACGATCGATGAGACCGGGTGCGCTCGATACACCTGAGCCCACGAGGATGGTCGTGGCGGACGAGACGTACAACAGGTTCGCGCATGCACGAGCGACGTACCTCGCTTCCAGGTCCCAGGCCGGGTGTGCCGCGGGCAGGTCGTGCGCGGGCATTCTCCATCGGCCCATGAGCGCCTTGCCCGAGGCGAGTCCTTGCAGGCAGCTCCCATGGAACGGGCAGCTGCCCGGATAGGAGTCGTCCGGCTCTCGCGGCAGGTAGGTGTGTCCCAGTTGCGGAGGATCACGTCTGCGCCCTGCTTCTCGGTGACTGTAGAACGCACCGCCGACTCCGGTGCCGATCGAGAGGTAGACGAAGTCGTCGACATGCCCGCCTTCGCGGTGAGTTCCTTCCGCCAGGGCGCCCGCATTGACATCGACGTCGAAGTACACCGGAATGGCGAACTCGTTGGCCAGGATTCGCGGTAGGTTGAGTCCCGACCATTGCGGCTCGGAGCTGCCGACGATGGTGCCGAACTCCGGATGGTTCGCGTCCGTCTCCAGTGGTCCGAATACGGCCAGGCCGATCCGACGTACTTCATGCCGACCGATCATGCCCGTCAGGCGGTCCTTGAGTTCGCCGACGGTTTGGTCCGTCGTTGTCGTGGGGACTCTGTGGCGCTCGACCTCGGCCAGGTCGGCGGTGAAGACACCGGCCAGGACCTTGGTCTTACCCGCATCGACCGCGACCACGTTTCCGGTGGCCCGCGCGTGCCCGGTCACCGTGTGGGGTGCGGAGTGTCGCTGTGGAGCAGCGTCTGGTCCGGCTGGTTCCGCCAGTTCTCGAACAGGTCGAACAGATACTCGGAACCGGCGTTCCTGCGGTAGTACCGGTACTCCAGCGACTGATCGGCGAGCTTTCCGGTTCGATGGTTCCAGAACGGGAACGTGATCAGCAGGTGGGATTCGTCGATGTTCAGGCCAAGAAGGAAGGGGAAGGCCGGGTAGCGCCAGATCTGCAGGGTGGCCTGGTCCGCGCACAGCTCCTTGAGGCGTGTGACGGTCTCCGCCTCTTCGTGCTCCCAGTGGCTCGGGAACGAGTCCTTGTTCTGGGCCCTGGAGAAATCGATGGTGCGCAGGACGATGTGGAGCTTGTTCGGGTTGAGTTGCACGAGATCGCGAAGCAGGGCGGTGGTGAACGTGCCTCCGGTGAACGCGAGGATCTCGATCTTGATCGCGGTCTGCGACGACTTCTTGGCGATGATGTCGCGCACGAAGTCCGCCGTGCCACTCACGTCGTTGGCGAAGGTGAGGCCCTTCTCGGTGGAGTCGAGGCTCTGCCGGATGGTCTGCGCGATGCGGTCCTTGGTACTGAGATTGACTCGGCCGAGCACGATGAACACGGCCGGAAAGACGATGAGCGCCGAGACGAGATTCGGCAGGCAGGCCTTGATGAACTCCTGGACGGACCCGGGTGTCGGATCGGGCATCAAGAGGTAGATGACCGTCAGTGCCGCCGCCGTGACCAGCGCCAGCATGAGCTTGAGCCATTCGATTGCGGCTTCATACCTGTCGTCTCGATCATCCGACATGCCTGAGGTCATGTAGCCGCAGCCTTCTGCTCTTGTGGTCTTGATGGTGGGACAACCCTGCGAGGACAGGATCTGGCATCGTTGCCGACCGCGCAAGATCGGTACGGGCGACGGCGTGCCTCGCGAAGTCCCTAAACATCCGATCGAGTGGCGGGATCCCACTTCGCGGGTTGCACGGAGATGGTGGGCTGATCTCTGTGCTGCGAAAGGGAAGTCCTGTGATCGAGCGCTACAGTCCCGGCCTCAACAAGCGGCGGCTCGGGCGGCTGCTGACCCGCTTCCGCAAGGAGGCCAACCTCACGCTCGACGACGCCGCCCAGCTGCTCTATCTCAGCCGCTCGGGGCTCAACCGGCTGGAGACCGGGGAGACCAAGGTCAACGTGCACGTGCTCAAGAGCATGCTCGACCTCTACGAGATCGGCGGCGACCGCTGGCCCGCTCTGATCGAGATGGCTCTGCACGCGCGCGAGAAGGGCTGGTGGCACGAGTTCGGCCCCGGTGTCGCTGGTGCGTACGTCGACTTCGAGACCGAGGCGGAGGAGATCCTCGCCTTCGGCCTGGCCACGATGCACGGTCTGCTGCAGACCTCCGGTTACTCGCGGGCCTTGCTTCGGCGTTTCTACCGGGGCCGCCGGGACATCGATGAGTTGGTGGAGCGCAACATCGCGTTGGGCATGGCGCGGCAGGAACGACTGGATGCCGAGCGGCCGCTCCAGCTCAAGGTTGTTCTGGATGAGGCGGTGCTGATCCGCCCACTCGGTGGCCAGGACGTGCAGGCCGGGCAGCTCGCGCACCTGGCCGAGGCCGTCGAGCGGCCGTCCGTCGAGATCCGAGTGCTGCCACTGGCGCAGGTCCATCCGGGTCTCCAGGGCGCCTTCAGCATCATGCGCTTCCCACGCGATATGGAGGAGCCCGACGTCGTTTACCACCAGTACCCTTTCAATGAGCAGTTCCTCGACAACCCGGAGCAAATCGGCAGGTTCCACCGACTGTTCCGGGAGCTGTGGTCGGAGGCGCTGAGCCAGGAGGACTCGATCGAGCTGTTTCGGCGGCATGCCGAGCTGTGAACCGGAGGAGAGATGGCGGAACTGGTCTGGCGGAAGAGCAGCCGCAGTAGCGGCGAGGGCACGGAATGCGTCGAGGTTGCTCTGCCGCCCGAGGCCGCCGCTCTCCGGGACTCCAAACACCGCCGTGGGCCAGTGCTCGTCGTGCCGCGAGCTAGCTGGGCTCGGTTGTTGGAGTCCGTGGCGCGGTCGTAGGCATCGGGCACGGCACGCCCTTCACGCTGTCGGCCTTCGGCAGCTCGTCGCGCATCTGGTCGGCCAGGTCCGCCGGCGTGGTGCCCTCGGCCGGCAGCAGCCACAGGCTCGCCGGCATCGCCTCCGGGCGAGCCAGCTTCACCAGCTCCGGCTGGTCGGCGAAGATGGCCTTGAACCGCTCCCAGGTCTCCCGCTTGGTCTCGGTGTCCAGCCCGACGATCCGGTCGTCGTCGCGCAGCTTCTTCGCGGCTGTGCGCATCTCGGCGTCCTCGTCGAAATAGACGACCACCTGTTGCGGACCGGGACCGGATGAGCAGGCGTCCGGGCCGGCCGCCGCCGGTTGCGGTGAGCCGGTCAGCACGAACACCACGACAGCCGCCCCCACCAGCACGAGTACGGTCACGGCGGCCGCCCACCAGAGCGCCACCTTCCGCGAGCCGTCCACCGGGCCACCCTGGCACATCCGCCTCGCCGCTCGCGGGAAATCAGCACGCTTCGACCCGGAGTGCCAACCGCTCCGTAAACTTGTGGTGAAGACCCCCGCGAGGCCGAGAGGAGGTGCAGGGTGGCGAGCTCTGACGAGCGCCGGTTCGCGGTGCTCCGGGCGATCGTCGCGGACTACGTCTCCAACCAGGAGCCGGTCGCGTCGAAGGCGATCGTCGAGCGGCACAACCTGGGTGTCTCCAGCGCTACCGTGCGCAACGACATGGCCTCGCTGGAGGAGGACGGCTACATCGCGCAGCCGCACACCAGCGCGGGGCGCGTGCCGACGGACAAGGGCTACCGCCTGTTCGTCGACCGGTTGTCCGAGATCAAGCCGCTGTCGGGCGCCGAGCGGCGGGCCATCCAGTCCTTCCTCGGCGGCGCCATCGACCTCGACGACGTGCTGCGTCGCAGCGTCCGGATGCTCGCCCAGCTGACCCGGCAGGTGGCGGTCATCCAGTACCCGACGCTGACGCACTCGCTGGTCCGGCACATCGAGCTGGTGCAGCTCACGCCGGCGCGGGTCATGCTGGTCCTGATCACCGACAACGGCCGGGTGGACCAGCGGACGATCGACCTCGGCGACGTGATCACGGACGACGACGTCGGCCGGCTGCGCGCCGTGCTGAACTCCGCGCTCGTCGATCACCGGGTCACCGAGGCCGCGGTCAAGGCGAGCGAGCTGCTCGAGGAGGCGCCCGCCGAGCTGCGCGACCCGATGACGAGGGTCGCCACGGTCCTGGTCGAGTCGCTCGTCGAGCACCCCGAGGACCGGCTGGTGCTCGGCGGCACGGCCAACCTCACCCGCAACGCGGCGGACTTCCCGGGGTCGCTGCGGCAGATCCTCGAGGCGCTCGAGGAACAGGTCGTCGTGCTCAAGCTGTTCGCCGCCGCCGGCTCGCCGGGCACCGTCACGGTCCGGATCGGGGAGGAGAACGAGGCCGAGGAGATGCGCAGCACCTCGGTCGTCTCGATCGGTTACGGGACGCACCACACTCTGCTGGGTGGCATGGGCGTGGTCGGCCCGACGCGTATGGACTACCCGGGAACGATCGCGGCGGTCCGGGCCGTTGCCAACTATGTGGGAGACATCCTGGCCGGGCGATGACCCGCGCGGCAGGCATGAACGCAGGGAAGTAAGCGAACCCCGAGGTCACGGTGACACCGGGGCAGGAGGACGGGAACACGGTGGCGAGGGACTACTACGGCACTCTCGGGTTGCGGCATGACGCGACATCCGAGGAGATCAAGCGTGCCTACCGCAAGCTCGCGCGCGAGCTGCATCCGGACGTCAACCCGGATGAGTCGGCGCAGACGCAGTTCCGCGAGGTGACGGCGGCCTACGAGGTCCTGTCCGACCCGCAGAAACGCAAGATCGTCGACATGGGCGGCGATCCGATAGGCAACGGCGGCGGGGGCGGCCGCGACCCGTTCGCCGGGTTCGGGCTCAGCGACATCATGGACGCGTTCTTCGGCGGGGGCGGGCCCGGTGGCGGGCGTGGGCCGCGCAGCCGCGTACAGCCCGGCTCGGACGCGCTGATCCGCATCGAGCTGACGCTGGAGGAGTGCAACACCGGCGTCAGCCGCGAGCTGACCGTCGACACGGCGGTGCTCTGCGACGAGTGCCGCGGGTCCGGGTGCGCGGAGGGCACGTCGCCGCAGGTGTGTGACACGTGTGCCGGGCGTGGCGAGATCCAGTCGGTGCAGCGGTCGTTCCTCGGCCAGGTCGTCACGGCGCGGCCGTGCCCGGTGTGCCGGGGCGTCGGCGAGGTCATCCCCGACCCGTGCCGGCAGTGCGGCGGCGACGGCCGGGTGCGCGCGCGGCGGACGATCACCGCGAAGGTCCCGCCGGGCGTGGCCGACGGCATGCGGGTGCGGCTGTCCGGCCAGGGCGAGGTCGGCTCCGGCGGCGGTCCGGCCGGCGACCTGTACGTCGAGGTCGTCGAGGCGCCCCACCCCACGTTCGAGCGCAACGGGGCGGACCTGCACTGCACGGTGCGGGTTCCGATGACCACCGCGGCGCTGGGCTCGGTCGTACCGCTCGACACGCTGGACGACACGGTGGAGCTGGTGCTCGAACCGGGCACGCAGCCGAACACCGAGCTGGTGCTCACCGGCCGGGGCCTGCCGCGGCTGCGCTCGTCCGGCCGGGTCGACGGGCGCGGTGATCTGCACGTGCACGTGGAGGTCGACATACCGTCGAAACTGGACGCTCGGCAGACGGAGCTGCTCCGTGAGCTCGCGAACCTGCGGGGCGAGGAGGAGCAGGTGGTGTCGACGAACGGTCGCACTGCTGGCGGGTTGTTCTCGCGGCTGCGCGCGCGGCACCGTTGAGCCCTCCGGTTTTCCTCGTCGAGGCGATTCCGGGCGCTGAAACGTTTTTACTCGACGGGCCCGAGGGCCGGCACGCGGCCGCCGTGCGCCGGTTGGGTCCGGGATCCGCGCTGATCGTGTCCGACGGCACCGGCCGGGCGGCTGCCTGTGTCGTGGAATCCGTGGTAGGCAAGGAATCCCTGGCGTTGCGGGTTTCGCAACGTTGGCAGGAACCTGAACCCAAGCCGAGAATTGTGCTCGCGCAGGCCCTGGTAAAAGGGGATCGCGGCGAGCTGGCCGTTGAATTGGCAACCGAAACGGGTGTGGATTCCGTCGTTCCGTGGCGCGCGTCCCGCTGCGTGGCCCGCTGGGACGACGGCCCCCGCGGGGCGAAAGCGTTGGCACGCTGGCGAAGCACGGTCCGCGAGGCGGCGAAGCAGTCGCGCCGCGCGTGGGTCCCCCCGGTCGCGGAGCCGGTGTCGACAGCAGGCCTGGCCGCGCTGGTCCGAAAGGCCTCCTTCGGGATTGTGCTGGACGCGGCTGCACCAAGTGGACTCACGGACTTGCCCCTTCCGGCCGACGGGGAGTTGGTACTGGTCGTAGGGCCCGAGGGAGGTATTTCCGAAGGCGAGTTGGAGGCTCTCCAGGAGGCAGGTGCGCAGGTCGCAAGGCTTGGCCCGACCGTGCTGAGGGCGTCGACAGCGGCCGCCGCGGCTATAGCCGCACTAGGAGTCCTGACGACACGCTGGCGCTGAGCGTGTCGGACGGTCTACGCTTTGCATTGCAGGCGGCTGGTGGGCGCCATGCTTTTTGACTACCGCCGGACACCTCCCCCCTCGGTCCGGCGGCGCCGCGTCGCGGTGGAGCGACCCCCAGGCTTCACCGCGACGCGGCATCCCCTCCCCTGTTCGGTGCGTTCCACGGCACCTTCCCTCCACGGCGTTTCTGGGGGCGACCCCCAGACCCCACGGTGCGAGCTCCTCCTTACCCAGCTTGGTTTCTTTTGTGTATTGACCAGCATCTGTTGGCTCGCCTCGCTTCGCATCGGCTCGGGGCTCGCTTCGCTTCGGCTTCGTGTCTCGCTTCGCATCGGCCCTTTTGGTATGGCCTCGCTTTGGGGTTGGGGCCTTTCGTGGGTTTTCGGCATTGTTGGCGGCTTGTATTCCTTGTTGATGGGTCGGTTTGCGTCTGCTGGCTTGGTTTGGTCCAGTCCTTTCCTCCTTTTGGCCTAACAGGGTCGCTCTGTGGTGGTACTGGCGTTCCGTCGTGCGTCGCATTGGGCAACTTGGGTTTGGGGCAGTACCTTTCGAACGTGGCGGCTAAGTCCACTCCTTACGAGGAGCTCGAGGTCGGCGACCGGACCGTGCGGATCAGCAATCCCGGGCGCGTCTACTTCCCCGCCCGTGGGGAGACCAAGCTCGACCTCGCCCGTTACTACCTCGCGGTCGGCGACGGGATCGTGCGGGGGCTTCGGGAGCGGCCGTGCATGATGCACCGGTTCCCCGACGGCGTGACCGGCGAGAAGGTGCACCAGAAGCGGTTGCCGCGCGGCGCCCCGCCCTGGGTCGAGACCGTCCGGGTCGACTTCCCGCGCTACGGCCGCCACGCCTACGAGCTGTGCGTCACCGAGCTGGCCAGCGTCATCTGGGCCGTGCAGATGTCCTGTGTGGAGTTTCATCCGTGGAACTCCCGTCGCGCCGACACCGAGAAGCCCGACGAGTGGCGCATCGACCTCGACCCGATGCCCGGCGCGACCTTCGACAAGGTCCGCCGGGTCGCCGCGGTCGCCAAGGAGATCCTCGACGAGCTCGGCGCGGTCGGCTGGCCCAAGACCTCCGGCGGCAAGGGCCTGCACATCTACGTTCGCATCGAGCCGCGCCGGGGCTTCCAGGACGTCCGGCGCGCCGCGCACGCGTTCGCCCGCGAGGTCGAGCGCCGCGCCGGCGACCTCGTCGACCTCACCTGGTGGCGCAAGGAACGCGACCCCACCACGGTCTTCGTCGACTACAACCAGAACACACGCGATCACACGATCCGCGGTGCCTACTCCGTCATCGGCGTTCCCGAGGCGCGGGTGTCCACGCCGATCCGCTGGGACGAGCTCGACGACGTCGACCCGCGGGAGTTCACCATCGCGACCGTGCCAGGGCGCTACGCCGAGCTCGGCGACCTGCACGAAGGGATCGACGACACCGTCTACTCGCTCGACCGGCTGCTCGAATGGGCGGACCGCGACGAGCGGGAGGGCGAGGCACCCCCGGCCGAGGACTAACCGCCTGCAAGGACGCCTTGCGGACGCTCAGTGCCTGCAAGGCGTCCTTGCAGGCAGTCCGCGCTAACCTGCAACGCATGTCGGACTGCCTGTTCTGCAAGATCGTCGCCGGGGACATCCCGTCCACCAAGGTGCACGAGACCGAGACGACCTTCGCGTTCCGGGACATCAACCCGCAGTCGAAGGTGCATGTCCTGGTCGTGCCGAAGGCCCACCACGAGGACGTCGTCGAGCTCGCCGCCGCTGACCCGCAGCTGCTCGCGGACGTGATCGCCACCGGCGCCGCGGTCGCGAAGGCCGAGGGCATGGACGTCTCCGGCTTCCGGTTCGTCTTCAACACCGGCGAGCATGCCGGCCGCACCGTGTTCCACGCTCACCTGCACGTACTCGGTGGCGAGCAGCTGGGCCTGTTCGGCCGGCCGACGGGCTGACCGGCATCTTCGGTGCGAACTGTCGGTGGGGACGGCTAGCATCGAAGGGGTCAAGAACCGACGAGTTGGCGCATGAGCGCGCAGAAGGCAGGACCGAACGCACGTGACCGGTACCGCACGGGGCAGCGAGCCCCAGACTTCTGCGCAGACAACCAATGGCCCGGCCGAGGCGGGCAGTATCGATTCGGCAGCCCAGTCCCGGTTCGTGGTCCCCGGCGAGGCGGTGCTCGCCCTGCTCGGCTCCCGCGACGAGAACCTCCGCGTCGCCGAGGAGCTGCTCGACGCCGACATCCACGTCCGGGGCAACGAGGTCACCCTGTCCGGAGAACCCGGTGACATCGCGTTCGCCGAGCGGGTGTTCGCCGAGCTCATGACGCTCGCGGGCCGAGGCCAGCAGCTCGGGCCCGACGCCGTCCGGCGCACCGTCGCGATGCTCTCCGCCGGTGCTGCCGAGTCGCCCGCCGAGGTGCTGAGCCTCGACATCCTGTCCCGGCGCGGCCGCACGATCCGGCCGAAGACGCTGAACCAGAAGAAGTACGTCGACGCGATCGACAAGCACACCGTCGTCTTCTGCATCGGTCCGGCCGGCACCGGCAAGACCTACCTCGCGATGGCGAAGGCCGTCCAGGCGTTGCAGGCCAAGCAGGTCAACCGCATCATCCTCACCCGCCCGGCCGTCGAGGCGGGGGAGCGGCTCGGCTTCCTGCCCGGCACGCTGTACGAGAAGATCGACCCGTACCTGCGCCCGCTGTACGACGCGCTGCACGACATGGTCGACCCCGAGTCGATCCCACGCCTGATGCAGGCCGGCACCATCGAGGTCGCCCCGCTCGCGTACATGCGTGGTCGTGCGCAGCCGGTGCACACCAACGTGCTCACCCCCTCCGGCTTCCGCCCGATCGGCGAACTGGAGGTCGGCGACCTCGTGGTCGGCTCCAACGGCGAACCCACCCCGGTGCTCGGCGTCTACCCGCAGGGCCGGAAGACGATCTACCGGGTGACCACGCAGGACGGCGCGTCCACGCTGTGCTCGGAAGACCATCTCTGGGCAGTGCGCCGTCACCGCGGGCCCTGGCGGGTCGTGGAGACCAAGGCGATGGTCGCCAGCCCACGTGACTACGAGCTTCCGCTGCTGAGCCGGCCGGTGGCGCTGCCCGAGGTCGACGTCCCCACGGCCCCGTACGTCCTCGGCCGGCGCCTCGGCGGCTCGACCGACGCCGCGGCGGACCGGATGAGCGGTGCGCGGGTCGGCACGCTCACGCGTCCGACGTGCGTTCCCACGGAGTACCAACACAATTCGGCGGGCGTTCGACTCGCGGTACTCCAGGGGTTGCTGGACGCGGACGGCGAGCCGGCCGGGCCGGGCGTGATCCGGTACGAGACCACGTCCGCACGGCTCAGGGCCGACGTGGTCACCCTCGTTCGCTCGCTGGGTGGCATCGCACGCGCTCATGGTCGCTTGCTCGAACTACACCTGCCTGATGGTGTCGGACCGTTCCGCTCGCGGCACAAGCTCGAGGCGTATCCGGGTGGCGGCCGTCCGATGCGGTTCATCGATCGGATCGAGCCGGCGGGCACCGACGAGGCCGTCTGCATTCAGGTAGCCGCGGCCGACTCGCTGTATGTCACCGAGGACTACCTGCTGACGCACAACACCCTCAATGACGCGTTCATCATCCTCGACGAGGCGCAGAACACCTCTCCCGAGCAGATGAAGATGTTCCTCACCCGGCTCGGCTTCGGGTCCAAGATCGTCGTCACCGGTGACATCACGCAGGTCGACCTGCCGGGCGGGACGAAGAGCGGCCTGCGCGTCGTGCAGGGCATCCTGCAGAACGTCGATGACGTCCACTTCTCCGTGCTGAACAGCCACGACGTGGTCCGCCACCGGCTGGTCGGGGACATCGTCGACGCATACGACCGGTGGCAGGCGAGCCAGGACTCCGAGCCGGAGGTCCGGCACTCGGGTACGCGGCGGGGTCGCCAGGCATGAGTATCGAGGTCGCCAACGAGTCGGGCGTGGCGGTGGACGAGCCGTCGATAGTCGCCGCCGCTCGGTTCGCGCTCGATCGCATGCAGGTCAGCAGGCTGGCCGAGCTGTCCGTGGCGCTCGTCGGCCTCGACGTGATGGCCGAGCTGCACGAGCGCTACCTCGAGCTGCCCGGACCGACCGACGTCATGGCCTTCCCCATGGACGAGCTCGACTCGGTCCGCCGGCCCGACGCGCCCGAGCCGGGGCCGGCGCTGCTCGGCGACCTGGTCCTGTGCCCGACGTTCGCCCGTGACCAGGCGCGCAAGGCCGGCCACGGCCTGATGGACGAGCTGCACCTGCTGACCGTCCACGGCGTGCTGCACCTGCTCGGCTACGACCACGCCGAGCCGGCCGAGGAACGCGAGATGTTCACGCTGCAGGAGCGGATTCTCGCCGACTTCAAGACCGAGCGTGCCGCGGCCCAGCGCCGCGCGGCACAACGACGCGAGGACGACAAGCTGCTCGGCGCCGTCGGCCTCACCGAAACGCGGCCGGACGATCCGGCCGAATAGGCCTCCCGGGGGAGACGGTGTCTGACACGGCCGGCTTGCTGGTGATCGCAGTGATCCTGGTGGTCGCCGCCGGGATGTTCGGCTGTGCGGACGCGGCCCTGTCGGCGGTGTCCCGCGCCCGGGTTGAAGGCCTGGTCCGCACCCGCCGCGCCGGCGCCCGCCAGCTGCTCGCCGTCGTGTCGGACCGGCCGCGGCACATCAACCTGCTCCTGCTACTACGCCTGGGCTGCGAGCTCATCGCGACCGTCCTGGTCACCGTGGCGTGCCTGCGGCTCGCCGACTCCGCCTGGCTCGCCGGCGTGATCGCCGCGGTGAGCATGATCGTCGTGTCGTACGTGCTGGTCGGCGTCGGTCCGCGGACGCTCGGCCGGCAGCACCCATACGCGGTCGGGCTCATCGCGGCCGGCCCGGTGCGCGCGCTCGGCACGGTGCTCGGCCCGCTGTCGCGGTTCCTGATCGTCGTCGGTAACGCGATCACGCCCGGTCGTGGCTTCCGCCAGGGCCCGTTCTCCTCCGAGGTCGAGCTGCGCGAGCTGGTGGACATGGCCCAGGAGAGCGGTGTCGTGGACGCCGACGAGCGGGAGATGATCCACTCGGTGTTCGAGCTGCGCGGCACGATCGCCCGCGAGGTGATGGTGCCGCGCACCGAGATGGTGTGGATCGAGCAGACGAAGTCCGTGCGCCAGGCGCTCGCGCTGTCGTTGCGCACCGGGTACACGCGGCTACCGGTGATCGGCGAGAGCGTCGACGAGATCGTGGGCGTGGTCAACCTCAAGGACCTGGTCAAGGTGGCGATGGAGGCGCAGCCGAGCAACGGCAGCGGCGAGGGCCCGCACACTGTCGGCGACCTGATGGGCGAGGCCACGTTCGTGCCGGACACCAAGCGGCTCGACGACCTGTTACGCGAGATGCAGCTCTCGCGCAACCACATGGCCATCGCGGTCGACGAGTACGGCGGCACGGCCGGCCTGCTGACGATCGAGGACATCCTGGAGGAGATCGTCGGCGAGATCACCGACGAGTCCGACACCGACGACCGGCCGCCGATCGACCACCTCGACGACGGCGCGGTGCGGGTCAGCTCGCGGTTGCCGGTCGAGGACCTGGGCGAGCTGTTCGGCATCGAGCTGGACGACTCCGACGTGGAGACTGTCAGCGGCCTGCTCGCACAGCAGCTCGGCCGGGTGCCGCTGCCCGGGACGGAGGCGGAGATCGCGGGGCTGCGGATGCGCGCGGAGGGCGGCAAGGACAGCCGCGGGCGGATGCGCATCACCTCGGTGGTGGTCCGTGCCGTGGCCCCGGCCGTCGTGGCGGACGAGGACGAGAGGAGTGCCGAGCGTGCCTGAGCTGGACGCCGAGGACACGAAGCTGATCACCCTTGCGCGGTCGGCGCGGGTCCGGACCGGCGCGGCCGAGGGGGCGGCGGTCCGCGATCTCGACGGACGGACGTACCTGGCGGGCACGGTGGCGCTGCCGTCGTTGTCGCTGACCGCGTTGCAGGCCGCGGTGGCGGCGGCGGTGTCGTCGGGTGCCGCGGGCCTCGAGGCGGCGGTCGTGGTCACGGAGTCGGCATCGGTCGACGCCGAGTCGCGCGCGGCGGTGGCGGACCTGAGTACCGACGCGCCGGTGCTCGTCGCCGACCCGTCGGGCAGCCTGCGCTGACCGCACGCGACAATGTCGGAGTGACCACACCGGACGCCCTGCACCGATCGGGGTTCGCGTGCTTCGTCGGCAGGCCCAACACCGGGAAGTCCACGCTCACGAACGCGCTCGTCGGGTCGAAGGTCGCGATCACGTCGAGCAAGCCGCAAACCACCCGGCACGCGATCCGGGGCATCGTCCACCGCGACGACGCCCAACTGATCATCGTGGACACGCCGGGCCTGCACCGGCCGCGAACGTTGCTGGGCCAGCGGCTCAACGACGTCGTCCGGGCCACGTGGTCCGAAGTGGACGTTGTCGGCTTCTGCGTGCCGGCCGATGAGAGGATCGGGCCGGGGGACCGGTTCATCGCCACGGAACTGGTGAAGCTGTCGAGGCACACGCCGGTGATCGGCGTGGTGACGAAGACGGATCTCGTGTCGCGCCAGCGGATCGCGGACCAGCTGGTGGCGCTGCAGGACGTCATGGAGTTCGCGGACATCGTGCCGGTGTCCGCAGTGGACGATTTCCAGATGTCGACCCTGGCGGACCTGCTGATCGCCCGGCTGCCCGAGGGCCCGCAGCTCTACCCCGACGGCGAGCTGACCGACGAGCCCGAGGCGGTCCTGATCGCGGAGCTGATCCGGGAGGCGGCCCTGGAGGGCGTGCGGGACGAGCTGCCGCACTCGATCGCGGTCACCGTGGAGGAGATCCTCCCTCGCGAGGGCCGCGACGACCTGCTCGACATCTACGCGAACCTGTACGTGGAGCGGGACAGCCAGAAGGGCATCGTGCTGGGCCACAAGGGAGAGCGGCTGCGCACGGTGGGGATGACCGCGCGGCGGCACATCGCGGCGCTGCTGGGCAGCAAGATCTATCTGCACCTGCACGTCAAGGTGGCCAAGGACTGGCAACGCGACCCCAGACAGCTCCGCCGCCTGGGCTTCTGACCCCGCGTGTCCAACGCTCCGGACCCGCGTGTCCAACACTCCGGACCGGCGAGTTCAACACTCCGGTAGCCGCGAGTGTCGGACTCGTAGGTCGCGAATGTTGGACTCGCGGGTCGCGAGCGTTGGACTCGCGGGTCGCGAGCGTTGGACACGCGGGTCAGGGGTGGCGGTGGCCAGCGGCTCCTCGTCGGTCTGTCGGCCACGAAACTGTCGGTAGGGGATGAGACGATTGGGGCGTGAGCCTCTACCGCGACACCGGCGTGGTGCTGCGCGTGCAGAAGCTCGGCGAGGCCGACCGCATCATCACCCTGGTCACCCGCAAGCACGGCAAGGTCCGCGCGGTGGCCAAGGGCGTCCGGCGCACCACGTCGCGCTTCGGTGCGCGAGTGGAGCCGTTCGCCCATGTCGACGTGCAGTTCTACACCGGCCGTACGCTCGACATCATCACCCAGGTGCAGACGCTGGACGCGTTCGGCGCCGGCATCATGTCCGACTACCAGCGCTACACCGCCGGCTGCGCGGTCCTCGAGACCGCCGACCGCCTCTGCCCGGAGGAGGGCGAGCCGGTGCTGCGCCTCTACCTCCTCGTCGCCGGCGCACTGCGGGCCCTCGCCGAGAGGGATCGTGACTCGTCGCTGGTGCTCGACGCGTTCCTCCTCCGCGCGATGTCCTTCGCCGGCTGGGCCCCGGCCGTCCGCGAGTGCGCCCGCTGCAACGAACCCGGCCCGCACAAGTCGTTCTCCGTCCCGGCCGGGGGTTCGGTCTGCCCCCGCTGCCGCCCGGCCGGCTCGGCCGTCCCCGCTCAGGACACGCTCGCCCTGATGGACGCGCTGGCCCACGGCACCTGGGACGTCGCCGAGGCCGCCACCCCGGCCGCCCGCCGCGAGGGCAGCGGGCTGATCGCCGCCCTCCTCCAGTGGCACCTCGAACGCCAACTCCGCTCGCTCCCACTGGTGGAGCGCAAGCCCACCCCGGCTCCCTGAGCCAGTCGCCCCGGTTGTCCACAACCCGCACAGCTGTCCACAGAATCCCCCTCGAACAGCCCTTTTGTCACTACCCGCCGATAGACTGGCGTGGTGGGGTGGCCCCCGGTGAGGGTGGGGGCGTCGTCCAAGTCGATCACCTGTGTGGGTGCAGGCACGACTCTTCGTTGATCATGTGAGTGTCTACGTCTGTCGGGGATGCTGGCGATGACGGCGGTCGCGGTCGTGGTGGGTGCCGCCTCGGTGATGGGGGTGTGGGAATGGGTCGCGGATCTGCCGCAATGGGTGTTGCGGGTCTTCGGTGCGCGGGCCTGCCCGCGACGGCCGGGCTGGTATCTGGCGCCCAGCGAGGCCACGCTGTGTCGTGCGCTGGCGTTGGTGGACGGTGCGGAGTTGGATACCGCGATCAGCGTGTGGATCACCGACAACGGCCCGATCTGCCAACGCCCGATCTGCCAACGCTCGATCTGCCTGCACGTGCCCGGCACACGTGGCTGGGCCGGGCAGCCCCGCGCGGGAATGGACGGCGTTCGCGCTGGACGGCAAGACTCTGCGGGGGCACCGTGCCCCGGTGACGGCGGTGCCCCGGGGTGCATCTGCTGGCCGCGCTCACCCACCAGACGGGAGTTGTTGCAGGACAACGACTCGTGCCGATCGGTGAAAGCGAGATCGCGGAGTTCGAGTCCTTGCTCGACGGCATCGACCCTTAC
>NZ_JBOHGB010000054.1:0-42223 GCF_050699935.1 Actinophytocola sp. | reverse complement strand
GGTGCGGCGGGTGCGGCCAACAGCCGTGGCGGTGCGGTCGGTGGCCGGGCCGCGGCCGGCGCGGGTGGTCGCGGGGTCGTCGGTCCGATGGGCGCCGGTGGCCGGCGCGGCGACGGTGAGGACGACGAGGAGCGCTACGCGCCGGACTACCTGCTCGAGACCGAGGACGTCTTCGGTGACGACCGCCGGGTCGTGCCGCCGGTGATCGGTGGGGCGACTCCGCAGGAGTAGACAACAGCTGACGCAGTCGGGGCGGGGTGTCGCGCAAGCGGCGCCCCGCCCCGGTTTCTCTCTGAGTAAGGTTGGCTCTGTGACCAGCGCGTTCTCGATCGGTGAGCGGGAGACCGAGCCGATCACCCTGTCCGCTCTCGAGTTCGACGTCCTGTGGGAGCACCTGCGGCTCGGCCAGCTGCCGCTCGTGGTGAAGGTGCCCTCGCCCGGCAAGACCTTCGAGGAGCGCGCGCGGCTCGAGCAGCGGGCGTGGACGGACCTCGAGGGGCGCGGCCTGGGGCGGCCGGTGGAGGTACACCCGGACCTCGAGGACATGTTGCCGGTGCTGGCGAAGCCGGACCGCGAGGTGGACGTGCGGGCCTATGCGGGCCGCGACTTGCGGGTGCTGGCTGCGGCGGCCGGCGAGCAGGCGGCGGTGGCCGAGCTGAGCGGCGGGCAGGTGACGCTGCGCCGGGCGTCGGCGACGGCTCTGGCCGGGGTGGCGTTGTCGGCGCTGCCCGCGTCGGCGCCGGGCCCGGGCCGGTCGGTCACGTTGCGCACCGAGGACTTCGAGGCGGCGGCCCACGGCGCGGAGGGCGTGCGCGAGGGCTTCCAGAAGGCGTTGCTGGCACGTGGAATCCGCGCGGACGACGCGGAGACGCTGACCGAGATGATCAAGGACGTGACCGGTACCGGCAACTTCGGCGCGGCCGCCCGCGACAAGTTCGGCCGCCGGCGGCGAGCCGAGCGCGTGGTGTCTTTCTTCGACACCGAGGACGGGCGGTACGTGCAGATCCGCCGCTCGGCGCAGGACGGCACCCCGTGGACGACGATCTCGCCGGCCGACACGCGCAACCTGACCCACCACATCGAGGAACTGCTCGACGAGGTCGTCCGCGAGGTCGCGTCCTGAGCACGAAACCCGTTGACCCGCACGAACTTCGCGAGGCCGTGCTCGCGGTCAACCCGTGGCTGGCCGGCGAGGCTCCGCGGCCGCCCCGCCCGACCGTGGCGGCCGCGGTCCGGCTGAGCCTGCGCACGCTCGCCCAGGAGGCGCCCGGCCGCAGTGTCGAGGTGCGGGTGCCGCCATTCGCGGCCGTGCAGTGCGTCGAGGGGCCGCGGCACACCCGTGGCACACCCCCGAACGTGGTCGAGACCGATCCCCGAACCTGGCTGGAACTGGCCACGGGCACCCTGACCTGGCCCGACGCGGTGGCGGCGGGCAAGATCACCGCCTCCGGAAACCGGGCCGACCTCTCCCCGCTCCTGCCGCTGGTCCGCCTCTGACCCGAATGCTCACCACCAGCGGAAACGCCGGTTGTCCACAATGCTCGCCGCTGTCCACAGGCAAGCTCGACAACCCCTTCTCGTCGGTGTGAGCCGGTAGGCTGGCACGTGAGGGTGGCCCCCGGGACAGGGTGGGGCTTTCGGTAGCCGGGTTCTGCACGCGCGTGCGCGCGGGGGAGCTTTTGTTTGTGGTGGGACGGGTTGTCCACGGGGGACGGGTGTTCTGGGCTCGGGTTGTCGGGGTGGGGCCGTAGGCTGGGTGTCGGGGGGCCGGAGGCCATGCCGGGGTCAGAACAGGCGGCCCAAGGTGTTGTCGTACAAGGACTTTCCGGCCTCCACCAGGTCCCGACCGCCCTCGACGACGTCGCCGATCGTGCCCACGACGACGTCGCCCGCGTCGTTCAGCAGCTCGCCGCCCGTATCGCGGAGCTCGTCCCACGCCCCGTCCCAGTCGCCGTGCAGGGCGTCGCCCGCGGCGTTCCACAGGCCGCCGCCCACGTCCTCGGCGATGTCCACGGCCTCCTTGCCGAGGTTCGCCGCCGCGTCGATCGCCGGGCCGACCACCGGGAGGTCCGAGCCCGGCAGCGACGGCGGCAGCGGCGAGTCCTGCCAGCGCGGTTCGGTGACCGCGTCGTAGTTGCCCGTCGCGATGTTGCCCAGGTTGCGCAGCGACTCCGAACCGTCCTGGTAATACGTGCTGTGCGCGCCGAACAGGTTCTCCTCGGTCGCCGCCTCGAACTGGTTGGCGCCGAAGGACTCCTCGTACGGCGTGGTCGACGAGCCGTCCTCGGTGAACCAGTCGCCGCTCGTGCCCGCGACGATCGGATCGTGCTCGGTCGCGCCGGCCCACACGTGGCCCGCGCCCGCCGACAGCTGGTCCACCGACGACGCTCCCACGCCCGGCGAGCCGAGGAACGCCAGATCGTCCGCGGCCAGGCCGTTCATCCCGCCGTACCCGACCACCGTGCTGCCGTAGCTGTGCCCCAGCGCCGTCACGTGCGGGTCGTGCCCCGCCGCCTCGGCCGCCGCACGGTAACCGTCCACATCGGACACCAGGAGGGCGCCGCCCTCCTTCGCGTCGTCCGTCGAGGCCACGCTCAGGTCCCACGACGGCGCGTCGTAACCGAGCCACGCCACCGTCGCGTTCCGCTCGCCGGGCGCCGCGGCGTCCATCTCCTCCCGCAGCTCCGCGGCATGCTCGTTCGGAAACCCGTTCTCCAGCGTGGTCCCGACCCCGGGCACGGCGATCGCGACGTTGTCCGCCACGTCCGGGTTGCCGAACGCCACCGCCAGCGTGCCCTCCTGCCGTCCCGGCCCGACCGGGTCGTACGAGAGCACGTACACCTCGTCCGGGGTCCGGGCCGCCGCCTCGGCCACCCGCTGCTCCGCCGCGACCGCGTTGTCCAGCTGCCGGTGCACGTCCTGCCGCTGGTCCAGCAGGTCCGCCAGCCGCGGATCGGCACGCAGCGCGCCCTCGTCCGACGGGTCCAGGCCGACCTCGCTCGCCCGCTGCGTGATCTGCCCGTCCAGCGCCGAGGCGGACGCACCGAGCCGCTCCTGGTCCGCGTCGATCCGCCGCCGGTTCGCGTCGTCGAGCACCCCGGCCGGCAGCCCGCGCAACCGGCCCAGCGCGTCGAACCGGGTGGCCAGCAGCTGGTCGCGCTCCGCCCGCGACAGGCCCTGCCACCACGCCGCCACGGCCCGCGGGTCCGACCCGGGCGGCGGCACGGTCGCGCCCGACGGGGACGCCGTCCGCTGCCACGTGGCGTCCGACCCGGCGACCTCGGCGAACGCCGGCCGCAGACCGGTGAGCGAACCCGCATAGGCCCGCAGCGTCCGCTCGTAGCCGTCGCGCACGGTCGTCAGCGCCTGGTTGACCCGATCCGCGAGCGCCGCGGTCGCCGCGCCGTCCAGGCCCGCGGGCCGGGAGCGCCACGCCGAGATCGCGTTGTCGGCCGCCGCGCGCATGGTCTGGTACGCCCCGGCGGCCGCCTCGAGCACCTTCGCGGCCTGGTCGAGCCGCGCGTGCGCGGTCGACGTCGCGGTGCCGGACAGCGAGGATCGCGCCGCGAACGCGTCCGCCGCCGCGCCCTGCCAGCCGGCGGTCGCCGTCGAACCGCCGCCGTCCAGCGACGATCGCGCGTGGGTCAGCGCCGACATCGCCGCGGTCACCGGCTCGGCCGCCGCGCGGATCCGGCCCGTGTCGCCGCTGGCCAGCTGCCCGTAGAGCGTCTCCGGGTCGATCACGAGCCGGCCGCCGTCACGCTCGAGGCGGCGTTCTCGTCCCGCCGCTCGTAGTCCTCGGCGCCGGCCACCAGCCCGTCGGCCGCGTCGCCGACCCAGCTCGCGCCGTGCCGCAGGTCGTCGCCGTGCGCACCGACGAAGGCGGCGAACGCCCTGGCCAGCTCGTCCGCCGCGGGCACCTCGCCGAGCGCCGCCGCCACCAGCTGCGCCGACGACAGCCGTGCCGCCGCGTCCCCGACCGCGTCCGAGCCGGCGTAGACGTCGCGCGACGCGCCGCGCAGCGTCGCGGGGTCCACCTGATATCCGTCGGCCACGGCGACCTCCAATACTGAGGGCGCACTGAAATTACCCAACAAGGCGGCTGCGTAGGGTGTTTCCGCGCGCACTGTGTGCATGTGCGCACGAATCGGCCGGGAGGCAGGCATGCCGGTGTGGACTCCGCCGCGGTGGCTCGACGTGTTCACCGAGCAGGCGGCGATGTTCCGGGAAGCCGCGGGCCGCGCCGACCCGCGCGCCGACGTGCCGTCCTGCCCCGGGTGGACCTTCACCGAGCTGACCGTCCACGTCGGCCGGTTCCTCGCCCAGGTCAGCCGCTACCTCACCAGCGGCAGCGTGGTCCAGCTGCGCCCCCGCCCGGCCCGGCCGCCGGCCGAGCCGCTCGCCTACCTCGACGTGGAGCTCGCCGCCGCGAGGGAGGTGCTCGCCGCGACCCCGGGCAACCGTCCGGTGTGGACGTTCTCACCCGCGGCGCCGGACCTCGCCTGGGTCTGGCACCGGCGCGCCGCGCACGAGCTGAACCTGCGCCGCTGGGACGCCCAGGCCGCGCTGCGCACACTCGCGCCGACCGACCGTGACCAGGCCGCGGACGCGCTCGACGAGCTGCTCGGCACGCTGCTCGCCGCCCGGCTGCGCACCGATTCGCCGCCGACCGTCGCGGGCACGGCGGTGGTGTCCTGTACGGACGGTCCACAACGCTGGTTCGTCCGGCTCGCGCCCGGGGAGGCCCCGCTGGTGCGCCAGGCCGCGCGCGACGAGCCGGCCGACGCTCGGCTGGACGGTCACCCCGCGAACCTGCTCTACCAGCTGTGGAGCCGGATGCAACTCACCGGTACGGGTGAGCGCGACGTCCTGCACGCACTGAGAATGAGCTGACCGCCACTCCGGCGCGTCGCGCTGTCCTGGCCGGCGGCGACCTACACTGGTGGCATCTGACGCCGTCCGCAGGGGAGCAACCTCGGTGGTCACCGACCAGAGCAACGCGCCGGAACCCGAGCCCCGCGAGGAGTGCGGCGTGTTCGGGGTGTGGGCCAAGGGCGAGGAGGTCGCCAAGCTCACCTACTTCGGCCTCTACGCGCTGCAGCACCGTGGGCAGGAGGCAGCCGGCATCTCGGTGTCCGACGGCCGGCAGATCGTCGTGTTCAAGGATCTGGGCCTGGTCAGCCAGGTGTTCGACGAGCAGACGCTGTCCTCGTTGCGCGGGTACATCGCGGTCGGACACTGCCGCTACTCCACCACCGGCTCGACCACGTGGGAGAACGCCCAGCCGACGTTCCGCAACACGGCCGTCGGCGGCGGCTTGTCCTTGGGCCACAACGGAAATCTCGTGAACACCGCCGAGCTGCTCGACCGGGCGCGCGCGGCCGGGATCCGCACCAACAACGGCGCCACCACCGACTCCGACCTGCTCTGCGGGCTGCTCGCGGCCGAGGCCGCCGACCGCGGCATCGAGCAGGCCGCGCTCGACCTGCTGCCGGGCGTGCGCGGCGCGTTCTGCCTGGTGTTCGCGGACGAGACCACGCTGTACGCCGCGCGCGACGCGCACGGCGTGCGGCCGCTCGTGCTCGGCCGCCTCGAGCGTGGCTGGGTGGTCGCGAGCGAGACCGCCGCGCTGGACATCGTCGGCGCGTCGTTCGTGCGCGAGGTCGAGCCCGGCGAGCTGCTCGCCATCGACCAGAACGGGCTGCGTTCGGCGCGGTTCGCGAACCCCGAGCCGAAGGGCTGCCTGTTCGAGTACGTCTACCTGGCCCGCCCGGACACCACGATCGGCGGCCGCTCGGTGCACGCCACCCGCGTGGAGATCGGCCGCCGGCTCGCGGTCGAGTCGCCCGCCGACGCCGACCTCGTGATCCCGGTGCCGGAGTCCGGCACGCCCGCGGCGATCGGCTACGCGCAGGGCTCGGACATCCCCTACGGCTCGGGCCTGGTGAAGAACGCCTACGTCGGGCGCACGTTCATCCAGCCCTCGCAGACGATCCGCCAGCTCGGCATCCGGCTCAAGCTCAACCCGCTCAAGGACGTCATCCGCGGCAAGCGGCTGGTCGTGGTCGACGACTCGATCGTGCGCGGCAACACCCAGCGCGCGCTCGTCCGCATGCTGCGCGAGTCCGGCGCCGTCGAGGTCCACGTGCGGATCGCGTCGCCGCCGGTGCGCTGGCCGTGCTTCTACGGCATCGACTTCGCCTCCCGGGCCGAGCTCATCGCGAACGGCATGGAGCTCGACGACATCCGCCGCTCGATCGGCGCCGACTCGCTCGGCTACGTGTCGCTCGAGGGCCTCATCGCGGCCAGCGAGCAGCCGCGTAGCCGCCTGTGCATGGCGTGCTTCGACGGCAAGTACCCGATCGCGCTGCCGGACGAGGCGCTGATCGGCAAGCACCTCCTGGAGGGGTTGGAGAAGGGGGTCGCGGGCTCCGCCGCTCCCGTCGTGCCCGCCGGATATGGTGCCGAGGACGCACTCCAGCGACCCTGAACCGGGAACCATGACCGACACCAGCAACACCCCGCACGCGACCTATGCCGCCGCGGGGGTGAGCATCGAGGCCGGTGAGCAGGCGGTCGAACAGCTGAAGCCGTTCGCCGAGAAGGCGGTCCGGCCCGAGGTGCTCGCCGGGATCGGCGGGTTCGCGGGCCTGTTCAAGCTCAAGCTGGACCGCTGGAGGGAGCCGGTCCTCGCGGCGTCCACGGACGGCGTAGGCACCAAGATCGCGGTGGCGCAGGCGCTCGACGTGCACGACACGGTCGGGATCGACCTCGTCGCCATGGTCGTCGACGACCTGGTGGTGTGCGGCGCCGAGCCGATGTTCCTGCAGGACTACATCGCGGTCGGCACCATGCTCCCGGAGCGGATCGCGGCCCTGGTCAAGGGCGTCTCGGAGGGCTGCGTGCGGGCCGGCTGCGCGCTGCTCGGCGGCGAGACCGCGGAGCACCCGGGCCTGATGGCCGACGGTGCCTACGACCTGTCGGCCACCGGTGTCGGCGTCGTCGAGGCGGACGCGGTGCTCGGGCCGGAGCGGGTGCGGCCGGGCGACGTGGTGATCGGCATGGGCTCCTCGGGGCTGCACTCCAACGGCTACTCGCTGGCCCGGCACGTGCTGCTGGACATCGGCCGGATGCCGCTCGAAGGGCAGGTCGAGGAGTTCGGCCGCACGCTGGGCGAGGAGCTGCTCGAGCCGACCCGCATCTACGCCAAGGACTGCCTCGCCGTCGTCGCCGAGGCCGACGTCCGGACGTTCGCGCACGTCACCGGCGGCGGCATGGCGTCGAACGTGGCCCGGGTGATCCCGCCGGGGCTGCGGGCGTCGCTCGACCGCGGTACGTGGACGCCCGCACCGGTGTTCTCGATGATCGCGCAGCGCGGCCGGGTCGAGCGGCAGGAGATGGAGCGCACGTTCAACATGGGCGTCGGGATGGTGGCCGTGGTGGCACCGGAGGACGTCGACCGGGCTCTGGCGGTGCTCACCGCGCGGCACGTCCCGGCCTGGGTACTCGGCGAGATCGCCCCGCTGGGTGACGATCCGGACGCGGCGCGCGCCGAGCTCATCGGTGATCACCCTCGTTTCTAGGCAACCGCGTCCGGGACACCGCCGTACTACGGGGGACGAGAGGAACGCAGGTCCGTGCCAGACCGCGATGCGGAGTTCGGGGAGTACCTCGAGAGCCGGGCCGTCGTCATGCGCCGGACCGCGTACCTGTTGTGTGGAGGTGACTGGCATCGGGCGGAGGATCTCGTGCAGACCACGCTGACGAAGATCTACGTCGCGTGGTCCCGGATACGGCGCGACGGCAGCGTCGACGCGTACTCCCGCAAGGTCATGGTGCGGGCGGCGATCGACGAGTCCCGGCGGGCGTACCGGCGGCGCGAGGCGGTGGTCGGCGAGCTGCCGGAGACGGAGGCGTCGCTGCCCGCGGGGGTGGAGGACGCGGTCGACGTGCGGCGGGCACTGGCCCGGCTGCCGGCCGGTCAGCGTGCGGTCGTGGTGCTGCGGTACTGGGAGGACCTGACGGTCGCGGAGACCGCGGCGGCGCTGGGCAAGAGCGAGGGGACGATCAAGAGCCAGGCGTCGAAGGGGCTCGCGGCGCTGCGCCGGATGCTGTCCGAGTCCGGCTATTCGGGGTCGGCCGGCGCGCCCGGCTCCGCCGACCCGTCCCGCTCCGCCGGTGACCGGGAGGCGGGTGCGTCATGAGTTCGTCGTCCGACGACGAGGACGTCAAGGCGCTGCTCGGTCGCGCGCTCGCCGGCGAGCCGCCGCTGACGCTGGACCGGGACGAGGTGTTCCGGACCGGCAGGCGCAAGCTGCGCAACCGCCGGGTGTTCTCCGCCGGGGGCGCGATCGCCGGTGTCGTGGCGGCCGCGGTCGGGGCGGTCCTGGTGACGGGTCTGCTCGCCGGGGAGACCGGGCGGGAGCTGCCGCCCGCGGCGAGCCGGACCGGCCATCCGGTCCCGTCCGGCCCGTCGTCGACCACGGCGGCCGGCCCGTCGTCCGCACCGGCCCGGCCGCCGCTGTCGGTGAACCAGGCGGACCGGCTGACGGCGTTGCTGGCCAAGTCCCGGGTGCTCGACGCGGACACGGAGCTGACGGCGATCGGCGGCGGTGAGGCGAGGTTCCGGCCGGGGACCGACGCCTACGAGCTGGAGGCGGACGTGAGCTCGTCGTCCGCGGAGGGCTCGCTGTCCGTGTCGGTCGGCTGGGCGGATGCCGCGACTGGGGTCGGCTGCGAGTGGATCGAGGACCGCAACGCCGGGTGCGAGGTGCGGACGGTGGCCGGGAGCCTGGTAGCGGTGGCGACGTCGAAGGACTCCGACACGGGCGTGAAGCGGTACACGGTGTTCATGGTCCGGCCGGACGGGACGAGCGTGACCGCGAGCGCCTCGAACCTGTCGGAACGCCAGCGGCGGAACGGAAAGCGGCCGACGGACAAGCTCCCGGTCGTGGACGCCGGCACGCTGGTCGGGATCGCCGCGAACGCCGGCCTCAGGTTCCATGGCTGACCTTCGGGTGACCGGTCACCTGGTGATCCCCGCGGCCGAGTTGCACGAGCGCTTCTCCCGTTCCTCCGGCCCGGGTGGCCAGGGCGTCAACACGACGGACAGCCGGGTCGAGCTGTCGTTCGACGTGGCCCGCTCGCCGTCGATTCCGCCGTGGCTGCGTGACCGGGTGCTGGCACGCCTGTCGTCCCGCCTGGTGGGCGGCGTCCTGACCGTGGTCGCCTCGGAACACCGGGCCCAGCTGGCGAACCGTGCCGCGGCCCGCCAGCGGTTGGCGGCCCTGCTGCGGGCGGCCGCCGAGCCCCCGCCCGCGAAGCGCCGCCCGACGAAGCCGACGCGAGGAGCGAAGGAACGCCGCCTGGCGGAAAAACGCCGCCGCGCCGCGACGAAACGCGGCCGCCGAGCCACCGACGACGACTGATCCAGAGTTGTCCACAATGGTCACAGTTGTCCACAGCAACGCCGTGACCACGTGTTTCGTCAGTCCCCACCGGTAGACTGGCACGTGTGGGCGGGGTGTGGACAGGTCGGGCGGTTGTGGACAACCTCCCTCAGCGGGGGGTGGCCGTGGTCGCGCGGACGATCAGGCGGGGGCGGAGCAGGTGGCGGGCCGGCGTGGTGCGCTCGCCGCGGACGCGTTGGATCAGTGCCTCCGCGGCCAACCGGCCCATCTCGTTGCGGGGTTGGTCGATCGTGGTCAGCGCGACGTGGCGCAGGGCCGCGAGCCAGGTGTTGTCGTAGCCCACCACCGACACGTCCGCCGGCACCGACAGGCCCGCCGCCTCCAGGGCCGACAGCACGCCCACCGCGTTCAGGTCATTCGCGGCCACCACCGCGGTCGGCGGTGTCACCTCCGCGGTCGGCGGCGTGCCGAGCAGCGAACGGACCGCCGCCGCGCCCGCGGCCTCGGTGTACTCGCCGCGCACGACCCGGGGAGCCAGGCCGTGCCGCCGCATCGCCGCGACGTAGCCGGTCCGGCGCGGGGCGGCCTGCGATCCGCCGCCACCGTCGATGTGCACGATCTCCCGGTGGCCGAGCGACACCAGGTGGTCCACGGCCATCCCCGAGCCCGTCCGGCCGTCGTCGTTCACCGTGTCCACTGTGGACTGCCTGGAGGAGCGGGACACCAGGACCACCGGGGTGTGCGCCGCGGCCGCGGCGATCGAGCTCGCCGGCAGGACCGGGCCCAGCAACGCGATCCCGGCGGGGCGGAACGACTGCAGGCCGGTGAGCGCCTGGCGCTCGCGCGCCGGCCGCCGGCCGCCGGTGTTGATCACCAGCTCGAACCCGGCCGACCGCGCGTAGGAGTCCAGACCGTCGACCACCTCGGCCCAGAACGGGTTGTGCAGGTCCGACACCATCACGCCGAGCACGTGCGAGGTCCGGCTCGCGAGCGACCGCGCCATCGCGTGCGGCGAGTACCCCAGTTCCTCGGCCGCCGTCAGCACGGCCGCCCGCCGCGCCTCGCTCACCTTCGGCGAACCGCGCATGACCAGCGAGACCAGCGCCCGGGAGACGCCGGCCCGCGCGGCCACGTCCTCGATCGTCGGTCGCCCCAAGGCCCCACGCTCCTTGACACCGGTGTGACGGACATTACAGGATGTTCCGTTAGAGCGCTCTAACGACGGACGGAAGCGAACATGCGCATCGGCGTCGCCGGGGTCGGCCGGATCGGGACCATGCATGCGGCGCACCTCGCGTCGCTCGCCGCGGTCGACGAGGTGCTGCTCTACGACCCGATCGAGGGCCGGGCCGAACAGGCCGCGGCCGTCCTCGACAAGGCCCGCCCGGCGACCGGCGTGACCGGCCTGCTGGAGCAGGCCGACGGCGTCGTCGTCGCCACCCCGACCGACACGCACCCGACCCTCGTCCGCGGTTGCCTCGCCGCCGGCACGCCCACACTGTGCGAGAAGCCCATCGCCGCCGACCTCGCCGAGATGGCCGTGCTCGTCGAGGAGATCGACGCGAGCGGGACCGCCGTGCTCGTCGGCTTCCAGCGGCGGTTCGACCCCGCGGTCGTCGAGCTGCGCCGGCGCATCGTCACCGGCGAGCTCGGACCGATCTACCACGTCCGCGCCACCGGCTTCGACGCCAGCCCGCCCGACCCGGCCTACCTGCCCACGTCCGGCGGGATCTTCCGCGACCTGCTGATCCACGACCTCGACGCGGTCCCGTGGCTCGTCGGCGAGCCGGTCGCCGAGGTGTACGCGTCCGGCTCGGTCCTCGTCGACCGCGCCTTCGCCGACGCCGACGACGTCGACAACGCGGTGGCGCTGCTGCGGTTCGCCGGTGGCGCGCACGCGGTCCTGCACGGCGGCCGGCACGACCCGCTCGGCTACGACCACCGCATCGAAGTACTCGGCGGCATGGACTCGGTGGCCGTCGGGCTCGACCCGCGCACCCCGCTCACCTCGCTCGAGCCGGACGGGCCGCGCGTGAACAGCGACGCCTACCCGGGCTTCCCCGAACGGTTCCGGCGCGCGTACCGCAACGAGATGCAGGTGTTCGTCGACGTCATCGGCGGCCGCGCGGACAACCCGTCGCCCGCCCGGGACAGCCTGGTCAGCCTGCGCCTGGCCGAGGCGTGCGAGCGCTCGCGGCGCACCGGGGCGCCGGTCCGCATCAACGACGGCGACGGGGGGAGCACGCCATGAGGATCGCCGCGGCACCGATCTCCTGGGGCGTCTGCGAGGTCCCGGGCTGGGGCCGGATGCTCGAGCCCTCGACCGTCCTGGGCGAGATGGCCGACCTGGGCATCACCGCCACCGAGCTCGGCCCGCCCGGATACCTGCCGACCGAGCCCGCCTCGCTGCGCGCGCTGCTCGACGAGCACGCGCTGGGCCTCGTCGGTGGGTTCCTCGCCGTCGCCCTGCACGACGAGACGGCCCGGAAGTCCACAGTGGACGAAGCGGCGCGGAGTGCGGAGCTGCTCGCGGCCGCCGGCGCGGACGTCCTGGTGCTGGCGGCGGCCACCGGGCTCGACGGCTACGACGATCGCCCGGCCCTGTCCCCGGCCGCGTGGCGGACGCTCGTCGAGATCGCGGGCCTGATCCGCGACCGGGCCGCGCGCGCGGGCCTGCGGACCGCGCTGCACCCGCACGTCGGCACCCACGTGGAGACCACGGCGGAGGTCGACCGGTTCCTCGCCGACTCCGACCTGCCGCTGTGCGTGGACACCGGCCACCTGCTCATCGGCGGCACCGATCCCGTCGAGCTCGTGCGCGCCGCCCCGCACCGGGTCGGTCACGTGCACCTCAAGGACGTCCGTGCCGACCTCGCCGAGGCGGTGCGGGACGGGCGGATCAGCTACACCGAAGCGGTCGCGCGGGGCGTCTACGTGCCGCTCGGGGAGGGCGACGTCGACCTCCCCGAGCTGCTGAAGCTGTTGCGCGACAACGACTACGACGGCTGGTACGTGCTCGAGCAGGACACCGCGCTGCCCGAGCACGGTGCCGACGAGACCGGTGCGGACGAGCTGCCGCGCCGGGCCACCGCACGCAGCCTGGCCTTCCTGGATTCGGTCCACTGAGGACATCAGGCAGTGAGACGGGAGACGACGATGTCTGACCGAGGGCGACGAAAGCCCAACCTCCTGGCCGCCGCGCTGGCGGCCATGGTGACGGCGACCGCCATGGTGCTCGCCGCGTGCACCGGGCCGACCGCGGAGTCGGAGACCGCCCCGGGCGGAGGTGGTGGCCGGGCCGGCGAGTTCGACCCCGACGCCCCGCTCGACTTCGCGGTCATCACCCACGGCGCCGAGGGTGACGCCTTCTGGAGTGTGGTGAAGAACGGCGCCGAGGCGGCCGGCCGCGAGCTGGGCGTCACGGTGACCTACGTGTCCGACGACGACCCGGGCGCGCAGGCCAAGCTCATCGACAACGCCGTGGCGCAGGGCAAGACCGGGCTGGTGGTGTCGATGGCGAACCCCGACGCGCTCGAGGACTCCATCGTGGCGGCGGTGCGCGCCGGCATCCCGGTGGTCACGATCAACTCCGGGTCCGAGAGCAGCAGGGAGTTCGGTGCGATCGCGCACGTCGGCCAGGACGAGAGGATCGCCGGGCGGGCCGCCGGAGAGCGGTTCGCCGACGCCGGCAAGACGAAGATGCTCTGCGTCATCCACGAGGCCGGCAACACCGGCCTGAACGACCGCTGCGACGGCGCCCGCGAGGGTTTCGGCGGTGAGGTGGAAAACCTTCAGGTGGACATCAACAACCCCACCGACATCGAGGCACGCATCAAGGGCGCGCTGCAGACCAACACCGACGTCGACTCGGTGCTGACGCTGTCATCGCAGGTCGCCGACCGCGCGGTGACCGCCGCGCAGGGCGCCGGTTCGAGCGCCCAGATCGCCACGTTCGACCTGAACACGGGCGTGGTCGACGCCGTCCGGGACGGCACCGTCCTGTTCGCCGTGGACCAGCAGCAGTACCAGCAGGGCTACCTGCCGATCATGATGCTCAAGCTGTACCGGCAGAACGGGAACACCCTCGGCGGCGGGCAGTCCGTGCTCACCGGCCCGGGGTTCGTCGACAAGTCCAATGCGGACCTGGTGCGTCCGTACACCGAACGCGGCACGCGGTGAGGAGCGGCACATGGTTACCACAACGGTAGAACCCGACCCGGAACCCGCGGCCATCGACGAGCGACTGACCACACCCACGCTGGCGAACCGGCTGGTGGTGCGGCCGGAGATCGGCGCGCTGCTCGGCGCCGTGGTCGTGTTCGTCTTCTTCTCGATCGTCGCCGACAAGTTCCTCACCCTGAGCGGCGTCGCGACCTGGCTGGACGACTCCGCGACGCTGGGCATCATGGCGGTCGCCGTGGCGCTGCTGATGATCGGCGGCGAGTTCGACCTGTCCGCCGGCGTGATGACCGCGTCCACGGCGCTGGTCACGGCGATCTTCGCGACGCAGGTCGGGCTGAACGTGTGGCTCGCGCTGTTGCTCTCGCTCGTGTTCGCGCTCGGCGTGGGCGCGCTGAACGGCTGGCTGGTGGTGCGGACCGGGCTGCCGAGCTTCATCGTCACGCTCGGCACGTTCCTCGCGCTGCAGGGACTCAACCTCGGCGTCACCAGGCTGATCACCGACTCGGTGCAGGTGAGCGGGATGCGCAGCGCGGAGGGCTACGAGTCGGCGGGCTTCGTGTTCGCCTCCTGGGTCGACACCGGGGACACGAACTTCCAGATCTCCATCGTGTGGTGGCTGGGCTTCGCCGCGGTCGCCGCGTGGATCCTGCTGCGCACCAAGTTCGGCAACTGGATCTTCGCGGTCGGCGGGGCGGCGCCGAGCGCGCGGGCGGTCGGCGTGCCGGTGGCGCGGACGAAGATCCTGCTGTTCATGGGCACCGCGCTGGCCGGGTGGCTGGTGGGGTCGATCAACATCCTGCGGTTCACGACCGTGCAGGCGAACCAGGGCATCGGGCTGGAGTTCCAGTTCATCATCGCGGCGGTGATCGGCGGCTGCCTGCTCACCGGCGGGTTCGGCTCGGCCATCGGTGCCGCGATCGGCGCCCTGATCTTCGGCATGGCGCGCCAGGGCATCGTGTTCGCGAACTGGAACAGCGACTGGTTCATGCTCTTCCTCGGCATCATGCTGCTGGGCGCGGTGCTGGTGAACAACACCTTCCGGCGGCGAGCGGAAAGGGTCCGGCGGTGACATCAACAGACAGTGCGCTCATCGAGGTCCAGGACATCGGCAAGAACTACGGCAGCGTGATCGCGCTGCGCGAAGTGTCCACTGTGGTCAACGCGGGCGAGGTGACCTGCGTGCTCGGTGACAACGGCGCCGGGAAGTCCACTCTGATCAAGGTGCTCGCCGGCGTGCACCAGCACGACGCCGGGCAGTTCCTGGTCAGCGGCGAGCCGGTGCGGTTCTCCTCGCCGCGCGAAGCGCTCGAGCGCGGCGTCGCGACCGTCTACCAGGACCTGGCCGTGGTGCCGCTGATGAGCGTGTGGCGCAACTTCTTCCTCGGCTCGGAGCCGACGCTGGGGGTCGGGCCGCTCCAGCGGCTCGATCGCCGCAGGGGCAAGGAGACCGCGCGCACGGCGCTCGCCGAGATGGGCATCGACCTGCGGGATGTCGAGCAGCCGGTCGGCACGCTCTCCGGCGGCGAGCGGCAGTGCGTGGCGATCGCGCGTGCGGTGTACTTCGGCGCGAAGGTGCTGATCCTGGACGAGCCGACCGCCGCGCTCGGCGTGAAGCAGTCCGGCGTGGTGCTGCGGTACGTGGCGCAGGCCCGCGACCGCGGGCTCGGCGTCGTGCTGATCACGCACAACCCGCACCACGCCTACCCGGTCGGCAACCGGTTCCTGATCCTCAAGCGGGGTCGCAGCCTCGGCTCGATGGAGAAGTCCGAGATCACGGTCGAGGAGCTGACCCGGCAGATGGCCGGCGGCGCGGAGCTGGAGGCGTTGGAGCACGAGCTGCGGGAGGTCGCCAGCTAGGAAGGACGCCTTCCGGACGCTCATCGTCCGGAAGGCGTCCTTCCAGGCCGGCAGGCGAGGAGGTGGGCACGGTGAGGTTGACGGCCGCGCGGGCGCTGGTTCGCTGGCTCGTCGCGCAGCGCGGCGCGCTGCTGGACGGCACGGAGGTGCCGCTGTTCCCGGGTGTGTTCGCGATCTTCGGGCACGGCAACGTGCTGGGCCTGGGGACCGCGCTGTCCGAGCAGCCCGACCTCCCGGTGTGGCGCGGTCACAACGAGCAGGGCATGGCGCTGGCGGCGGTGGGCTACGCGAAGGCAACCCACCGCCGCCAGGTCGGCGTCGCCACGTCCTCGATCGGGCCGGGTGCGCTGAACATGGTGACCGCGGCCGGGGTCGCGCACGCCAACCGGTTGCCGCTGCTCCTGCTCCCCGGCGACACGTTCGTCAACCGCGCGCCGGACCCGGTGCTGCAGCAGGTCGAGCACTTCGACGACGCGACGGCCACGGTCAACGACGCGTTCCGGGCGGTCAGCCGCTACTTCGACCGGATCACCCGACCCGAGCAGCTGATCGCGACGCTGCCGCAGGTCGCCCGGGTGCTCACCGATCCGGCCGACTGCGGGCCGGTCACGCTGGCGTTGCCGCAGGACGTGCAGGCCGACGCGTTCGACTTCCCCGACGTTCTCTTCGAGCCGGTCGTACACCACGTGCCGCGGCCGCGGCCGGACCGGCACGCGCTGGCCCGGGTGGCCGACGCGGTCGCGGCGTCGCGCCGCCCGCTGCTGGTGCTCGGCGGCGGCGTGCGGTACTCCGGGGCCACGCACCGCGCGCTCGCGTTCGCGGAGCGGCACGGCGTGCCGGTGGTCGAGACCACCGCCGGCCGCACGCTGGTGCCGCACGACCATCCGCTGCACGCGGGTCCGCTCGGCATCACCGGCTCGGCGTCGGCCAACGCGCTCGCCGCCGAGGCCGATCTGGTGCTCGCGGTCGGCACCCGGTTGCAGGACTTCACCACGGCGTCGTGGTCGGTGTTCGCGCCGGACGTGCGGCTGGTCACGGTCAACACCGCGCGGTTCGACGCGGTCAAGCACGGCGCGCTGGCGCTCGTGGCGGACGCGGACGAGGCACTCGGCGAGCTCGCCGGCCTGCTCGACTCGTGGCGGATCTCGGCGTCGTGGACCGCGCGTGCCGGCGTCGAGCGGTCCCGTTGGGACGCCTACGTCGACGGGCTCCGCGAGCCCGCGGCCGGCCCGCCGACCTACGCGCAGGTCGTGGGCGTGGTCAACGAGGAGAGCGCGCCCGGCGACTACGTGATGACCGCGTCCGGCGGGCTGCCCGGCGAGCTGATCGGCGGCTGGCGCGCGCCCGGCGGGGCGGAGCCGGGCATGGATGTCGAGTACGGCTTCTCGTGCATGGGCTACGAGATCGCCGGGGCGTGGGGCGCGGCGATGGCTTTCTCTGCGGCCCGGCCGTCCGGTGTGGTCACGACGCTGCTCGGCGACGGCTCGTACCTGATGCTCAACTCCGAGCTGTTCTCGGCCGCGTTCGCCGGCCACGGCTTCGTCGCGGTCGTGTGCGACAACGACGGCTACGCCGTGATCGACCGGCTACAGCGCGGCAACGGCGCACCGGGGTTCAACAACATGTACGCCGACGCGCGAACGCTGCAAACGCGACCGCCACGTGTGGACTTCGCCTCGCACGCGGCCGCGCTCGGCGCTGCCGTGCTGTCCGTACTGGACCTCGCGGACCTGCGGGAGGCGTACCGGCAGGCGCGCGACCACGCACGAGCCGGCCGGGTGGCCGTCGTGGTGGTCCGCACCCACCCGTCCTCGTGGACGGACGCGGGAGCGTGGTGGGAGGTCGGCGTGCCGGAGCACTCGGCGTACCCCGCAGTCACCGACGCCCGTCGGACGTCGGACAAGGCAAAGTCGGACCAGGTGCGCTACCTGGCCCACCCCTGAACCAGACGATCAACGACGGTAGTCGTCGTCCTCGAAGTCGTCCTCGTCGACACGGTCCTCACCGTTGCCGCCCGCTGGGGACTGGTTCGAGAGCTCTCGTTGCAGAGCTTCGAAGTCCGTGTGGGGAGTGCTGTATTTGAGCTCTCGGGCTACCTTGGTCTGCTTAGCCTTCGCCCGGCCGCGCCCCATGGCTCGACCCCCTCGCACAGTGACGGGGCGGCCGGGGGAATCGGCGGCCCCGCAGATCTCGACATTTGGTTCCTGGTAACTACCGTACCGTGCCGACGGGGTTCTGTGCGAAGGGGCACGGCGTTCGCCAAAGGCACTTCGGTGCCCTGATCGCCCCGTGGCCGATGGCTCGGGCATGCCGTGACACGATGCCTCTCGTGCCCCGACCGTTCGTCGCCTACCTCAGGGTGTACGAACCGCTGTCCGCGTTCTCCGAACCGGTCGCGAAGCGGCACCGGGAGGCACTCGAGCTCGGTCACATGGACTACGCCGCCGCCGGCGAACGCGAGCGGGACATGTGGCTCAGATCACAATTGTCCACGCCGCCGAGGCTGCTGCCCGGCGAACTCGCGAACGGCGACCCGTCGCCCCGGGCGTTGCGCGAGGTGCTCGTCCTCGATCCGGCGGAGGTTCCCGTCGAGGCGGCCACGGTCGGTCCGGGTCCGCTGGTGTGCCCGCTGGACGTGCGGGCGCGGGCGGCGGCCGCGCTGGTCGGCTTCCTGACGTCGTCGCATCCGGCGCTGCGGGAGATGGCGCTGAGCGAGTCGCTGGACTCGGTGCGGGAGAAGGCCGCGTCGGTGCTCTCGGACCTGCCGGGCGGTGCGGTGCACATCGTGTCGACGACGTGGACCGTGCCGCTGCCGTGGTTCACGCTGGTGGACCCGGCGCACCGGCACCTCGAGGTGGCGACCCGCGAGGACGCGCGCCGGCAGGTCTGCTGGCGGGTGGCGATGGCCGACGCGCGGCGGCGGGTGGCGAAGGCGCATTCGCTGGCGGAGCGGGTGCTGGGTGACCAGGGGCCGACGAAGGTGCTGGAGGACACCGGCCGGTGGCTGGAGCACTTCCACCCGCACTCGGCGGTGGAGCTGGACTACGGCGGCCTGGTGCAGCTGCTGGACGACGAGGAGCTGGTGGAGGACACGTCGGCCGACGACGTGAACGCCATCGTGGCGGCGCTGGAGCGCGAGGACGTGGAGGAGATCGCCGGCCGCTTCGAGCGCCTGCGGGACTTCTGGGGCGACCTGGCCGTCCGCGAACGCTTCAACTAACCAACGCCGGCAATCCGAGCAAACCGCGCGCTCAGCAACCTCGTGCCCACCTAACTACCCGCGCGCACGCGCGTGCGGAACGCCAGAAACGTAAGCCCCACCCTGTCCCGGGGGCCACCCTCGATGCCAGTCTACCGGTGAGGGCTGACGAAACCGGTGGTCGCGCAAGGGCTGTGGACAACCCGGGGCCCGTGGATGACGGTTTCAGTCGGTCGGGTCCTCGCCGCGTTCGGCGGCCAGCAGGCGGTCCACGGAGGCGCTGCCCGCGCGGTAGCGGCTGCCGATCTCGTCGTTGAGCAGGTCCACGACCTTCTGTACCTCGCGCCGGCGCTGGGACACCGACGCCTCCTCCGCCGCGTACGTCCGCAGCGCCAGGTCCAGCCGCTCCGCGGGCAGTGAGCCGACATCCGACAGGTCGGCGTCCGACACGAGCGCCTCGACATGCCGGCGGTGCGCCTCCGCGCGCGACGGCTCCAGCGGCTGGTGCCGGCCCGAACCCGCCGGGGCCGGGCCGACCGCGTTGTCGGAGAGGATCTCCACCAGGCGCTCGACCACCGAGCTCGAGCCGCCTTCCACCCGCCGCTGCTGCTCCGCCTTCACGATGTCGATCCGCGCGTGCAGCAGCCGGCGCAGGTACGAGAGGTCCGTCTCCTCCTGCGCGGCGTCGTCGCGGCGCGCGCGGACCTCGGTCAGCTCCAGCTTGTTCAGGTCAGCGACGTAGTCCGGCGCGAGCACCCGGTCGATTCGCCTGCGGCCACCTGGTCGGACTTCGATCACGCCGCCCATCCTCCGGTACCGAGGGGTCCGTCGCCAACCCGGGCGGCATCAGTTGCTTTCCGCAACGCGAATCATGGAGCGGACCTCGTCCGCGGACAGGGGCGGGCGCTGCGCCAGCGACGCGAGCTCCGCGGCCCGTGCCACCAGTTGCGCGTTGTCCCGCACCCGCTCGCCGCGCGCGAACGAGATCGTGTCCTCCATGCCGACCCGCAGGTGCCCGCCGGCGGACAGAGACGCCAGCATCACCGGCAGCGTCGTGCGCCCGACGCCGGTCGCGGAGAACGTCGCGCCCTCGGGAATCGCCTGGGCCGCGGCGACCAACGTCGACGCGTCGCCCGGCATGCCGCCCGGCACGCCCATCACCAGATCGACGTGTACGTGCCCGCCCGCCGGCGGCCCGTGCTGGTCCAGCAGCCGGCGCAGCGTGGCGAGCTGGCCGAGGTCGAAGATCTCGTACTCCGGCACGATCCGCCGCTCCCGCATCCTCCGGTGCAGCTCGACGATGAACTCCCACCGGTTCATGAACACGTCGTCGCCGAAGTTGACCGTGCCCATCGTGCACGAGGCCGAGTCGGGCATCGCGTCGAGCACGCGCAGCCGGTGGGCCTCCGGGTCGGTCACCGCACCGCCGGTCGACAGCTGGACCACCAGGTTCGTCTCGGACCGCAACGCCGCCACCGTGTCCTTCAGGCGCTGCGGATCCAGCGTGGGCGCGGCGTCCTCGCCGCGGATGTGCACGTGGATCATCGCCGCGCCCGCCGCCTCACATGCCACGGCCTCGGCGACGAGCTCCTCGAGGGTGACCGGCAGGTTCGGCACGTCCGACTTCGCGTGCTCGGCGCCGGTCGGCGCGACGGTGATCAGGGTCCCTGTCATGGCCGCAGATGGTAGTGCGGGGCGCTGGTCAGCCACGCAGCCGCCGAGCGGCCTCGCGACCCAGGCCCGGAGTCGACTCGGGCACCGAGTCGGGGTCGATGGCGGCCTGCACGACGCGGTCGTCGACGCCGGCGAGCAGCTCGGCGTCGGTCGGCACGGAGTACTTCACCAGCGCGAGCGCGATCGGGCCCAGCTCGTGATGCCGGGCGACCGAGCCGACCCGCCCCACGGTTCTCTCGCCGAGCACAACCGGATCTCCGGTCTCCGGCAGCACTTCCGGCGACCCGTCCAAGTGCAGCAGCAGCATCCGGCGCGGCGGCCGGCCCACGTTGTGCACCTTCGACACCGTCTCCTGCCCGCGGTAGCAGCCCTTCGCCACGTGCGCGGCCACGTGCACCCAGCCGACCTCGTGCGGGATCGCGCGCTCGTCGGTGTCCACGCCGAGCCGCGGCCGCACGGCCTCGACCCGCAGGGCCTCGAAGCCCCACGAGCCCATCGGCCGCGCGCCCGCCTCGGTGAGCCGGGCCCACCACTCGGCCAGCGACGTGCGCGGTACCAGGAGGTCCGCGGCGAGCGCGCCGGGCCAGGGCATCCGCCGCACGATCACGTCGGTGCCGACGGCACCGCCGGTGGCCACCCCGTAGTCGGCCTCGGGCAGCGGCAGGCCGACAGTGGTCAGCAGCTCGGGCGTCTCCGGCCCGACGACCGACAGCACGGCCCGCTCCGCGGTGGCGTCCCGCGGGGTCACCTTCGACCAGAACACCATCGACTCGAGGTACTCGAGCAGCGCCACCCTGCCGCCGCGGGCACCCGTGGCGGCCGCCCCGGGCTCGGTGTCCAGCCACACGGTCTCCCCTTCGTAGGCCAGGACCAGGTGCGCGTCGACCCGGCCCTGGCTGTTCAGCACGAGCGCCTCGGTGCCGGTGTCCGCCGGCAGCTCGCTGACGTGCTGGGAGATCACGAGATGAAGCCAGGACAACCGCTCCTCGCCGGTGACCGCGATCAGCTCCCGGTGCGACCGGTCGACGACGGCGACCTTGCGCGCGGCGGCCCGCTGCTCGGCGAACGGGTCGCCGTAGTGCCACGGCACGCGCTGGTCCGGTGAGCCTTCGGGCGGCGGTACGGCGCCCGGCCGGTCGAGGGTCACGAGCTCTCCCCGGTGCAGGTCCGGCACGTGCCGGACAACGCTAGATGGCTGACATCCAGTGCGAACCCGTGGCGGGCACGCAGTGTTCCGCGCAGCTCCTCCATGACCTCGCGCGGTGCCTCGATCACGTTGCCGCACCGGTGGCACACGAGGTGGACGTGCCCGTGCTCGTGGACCGAGTAGCTGGGCGCGCCGTGGCCGAGATGGGTGTGCCGGACGATGCCGAGGCTCTCCAGCAGCTCGAGCGTGCGGTAGATCGTGGTGATGTTGACCGTCGGCGTGCGGGTCTGAACCTGCTGGCACACCTGCTCGGGGGTCGCGTGCTCCAGCTCCAGCAGGGCGTCGAGGACCAGCTGGCGCTGCGGTGTCATGCGCATGCCACGGCGGTGCAGCGTCTTCCGCAGTTGATCCCGTTCCGCGTCGATGTCGCGCAACCTCATGGTCTCCACGACACGAATCGTAGGCGCGTGGCCTGAGTAGGCTTCCGGGCATGCGGGTGCTTGCGATGCTTGATGGAACAGTGGCCGACCCCGAGGCGGCGCACATCCGGGTGGACGACCTCGGCCTGATGCGTGGCGACGGGATCTTCGAGACCGTCCTCGTGGTGGACCGCGAACCACGCGAGCTGGGCCCACATCTGGACCGGCTGGCCCGCTCGGCCGCGATGCTGGAGCTGCCGCCGCCGGACCGGGCCGCCTGGGAGCGGTGCGTCCGGGTCGTGCTGGACGCGTGGCGAGGCCCGGACGAGATGGCGCTCAAGCTCGTGTACACCCGTGGCCCGGAGTTCGGCGACGGCACGCCGACCGGGTTCGCGATGGGCATGCCGATCGGTGAGAAGACGCTGCGGAACCGCGTGACCGGCGTGCGAGCGGTGACGCTGGACCGCGGCTACGACCCGGAGATCGTGGCGCGGGCGCCGTGGCTGCTGCTGGGCGCGAAGTCGCTGTCGTACGCGGTGAACATGGCCGCGTTGCGGTACGCGGAGGCGCACGACGCCGAGGAGGCGATCTTCATCGGGGCGGACGGCTCGGTGCTGGAGGGCCCGACGTCGAACGTGGTCGTCGCGACGGGCCGGACGCTGCGCACGACCCCACCGTCGAGCGGCGTCCTGCGCGGGACGACCCAGGGCGCGCTGTTCCGGGCCGCGGAGCGGGCCGGCTGGGTGACGAAGGTGGAGCCGCTGACGCTGCCCGAGCTGCGGGAGGCGGAGGGACTCTTCCTTGCCTCGAGCGTCCGCAAGATCACCCGCGTGCACACGCTGGACGGCGAGAAGCTGCCGGACGCGAGCACGCTGCACACCGAGCTCAACGCCCTGTACGAGTCCGAGTACGCCTGACCACCGCGCCGACCCCGCCCGGTGCGAATGGACCATTCACACCGCCAAGCTGTCCACACCCCCAACCACGACCAGCGTTTCGTCAGTCCCCGCCGGTAGACTGGCGTGGCGGGGTGGCCCCCGGTGAGGGTGGGGGCCGCGGATCACGGGGCCGGGAAATCGGGCGCGGGCGTTCGATGGGCGGGCAGTTGAGGGGCGGGCGTCCAGGGCGAGAGGGCCGGGTCAGCCGGCGACTCGGCGGAGGTAGGCCGACGTGTGCGGTTGCAGGGGCTGGCCGACCATGGCGCGTTCCTCCACGTACGCCAGGTCGCCGTTGTTGACCAGGCCGTACAGGCGCTTTGCCCCCGCCACGTCCTTCGCCGACGACGTTCGCATGGTCACGTCCGTCGCCAGCTCCCAGGACGTCTGCGTGCGTGGCTCGCCGTAGAAGATCTCCACGATCCCCGTCGCGTGGGCCAGCAGCAGCTCGATCGTCTCGTCCGGCTGGGGGCGCCACCAGCCGACCTCCCGCGCAGCGGGGCGGATCACGCGACCGTCCACGTCCAGCAGCCACGCGCGCGACTCGTAGAACACGAACGGCCGGCCGTCGTGGGCGAACGTGACCTGCTGGCCGAAGTGCTGCGACTCGATCGTGGGGTACACGACCTCGCCCTCGCCGCGCCACACGCCGATCAGCGGCAGCAACGGCAGCAGCGCGTCGTGCAGGTTCGCGCCGTCGCGCAGGTTCGCCGTGTCGTTCGGGATCGGCAGGTCCGGCCATTGCGGCAGGTTTCGCTCACGCGTCATGGCGGCCCGCTCGGCCGCCGCGCGCAGCGCCGCGTCACCGCTGCCGGGAACCGGGCCCTCCGGCTCGCTCACGCGACCACCTCGACGGCCTCCGGCGCGGACTCGCGGGTCGTGTGCAGCCGGTGGGCCAGCAGGCCGAGAAACCCGGTGGCGGCGAGCGCCGCGATGATCAGCAAGGCGGTCCAGAACAGTTCCACCCGGCCGAGGATATGCGAACGCGGGACGGCCGAACCGCACGGCCGTCCCGCGTTGCGCGGAAAGCTCAGCCGACCACCACGGCCACCGGGTGCAGCCCCGGACCGTCGGCCGTCACGCTGGCCTCGCCGTTGCCGCTTCGGTGCAGCGCGCGCACGGTCCACCGGCCCGGCGCGGCGAAGAACCGGAAGTCACCGTCCTTTGAGGACACGACCTCCGCGGTGAACTCGCCGCTCGAGTCCAGCAGCCGTACGTAGGCTCCACCGACCGGCGTGCCGTCCGCGGTCACCTTGCCGCCGAGCACGATCTCCTTCGCGAGATCGATGCCCGCCGGCAGGTCCGCGGTCTGCTCCGGCGCGGCGCATCCGTCGCTCATGTCTTCTCCTCCCAGCGGGCGTCAGTGGGTACCGGGGCCGATCTCGACCGGCACGCCGACCAGCGAGCCGTACTCCGTCCAGGACCCGTCGTAGTTCTTCACGTCCGGGTAGTCGAGCAGCTCGTGCAGCGCGAACCAGGTGTGCGACGAGCGCTCACCGATGCGGCAGTACGCGATGGTGGCCTTGGACTCGTCGATCCCGGCCTCCTGGTACAGCGCCCGCAGCTCGTCGGCGGACTTGAACGTGCCGTCCTCGTTCGCCGCCTTGCTCCACGGCACGTTGATCGCGGACGGGATGTGCCCGGCGCGCTGCGCCTGCTCCTGCGGCAGGTGCGCCGGCGCGAGCAGCTTGCCCGAGAACTCGTCGGGCGAGCGGACGTCGACCAGGTTCTTGGTGTTGATGGCCCCGACGGCCTCGTCCCGGAACGCGCGGATCGAGGTGTTCTGCTCCTTGGCGGAGTAGCTGGTCTCCTCGCGGGTCACGGCGTCGGTGGACAGCGGACGGCCGTCGAGCTCCCACTTCTTGCGGCCGCCGTCGAGCAGCTGCACCGCGTCGTGGCCGTACAGCTTGAAGTACCAGTACGCGTACGCGGCGAACCAGTTGTTGTTGCCGCCGTAGAGGATGACCTTGTCGGAGTTGCCGATTCCCTTGGCGGACAGCAGCTTCTCGAAGCCGGCCCGGTCGACGAAGTCCCGGCGTACCGGGTCCTGCAGCTCGTTCTTCCAGTCGATCCTGACCGCACCGGGGATGTGGCCGCCGTCGTACGCGGAGGTGTCCTCGTCGACCTCGACGAACACCACCCCGGCGGTCCCGAGGTTCTCTTCGGCCCAGTCGGCCGTGACCAACACGTCTTCGCGGCTCATCGGAGCGCTCTCTCCTTCGTTGGGGTGATTCGTTTGATCAGCAGATACGTCTCGCAGCCGAGGCAGAACGCGAACGCGGCGTTGAGGAACGCCGCCGCCAGCGCGAACGCCGTCGCCACCAAGCCGAGTGCCGGCACGTCCAGGGCGTAGCCGAGCGTGCCGAGCACGGCGAACCCGAAACCGACGCCCTGAGCGAAGCGCAGCGGCGCCTGGTCCTCGCGCGCGCCGGTCGGCGTCAGCCTCGGCGCGACCAGGCGCCGGTAGAGCAGCGAGTACGGGGCGACCCGCAGCCCCGCGAACGCGCCGATGGCGAAAACCACGGCCTGCGCGGCGAGCAGAGGCCACCACGAGGTGACGAGGACGACCGCGAGAACGACCGTGGTGACCCATGCGGCGAACCGCGGGCCGCGAGGATCGACGGGTGGACCGGCGGACATGGACGACCTCCTGACTGCGACAGCTGGGCTGGTGGCATCGGCACCGGGAAACCAGCGCGGGCGAAGGTCCGAAGGGAGTTCGCCCGTCAGTCAGTAGCCAGACACAGGCTCGAGTCGACGCGGCAGTAGTCGACCGCACGCCGCCTCGTGAGCAGCCTGGTCAGCATCGTGTCCACGTTCAGCACACTACCGCCGGATCCCTGCTCCTGGGAGGTGCGTCCATTGGGTGGGACGGCTCGGCCGGCTGGTTTTCGCAGGTCAGGCCGTGACGAGGTGCGGGCGGAGCGCGTCGAGCAGCGCCTCACGCCTCGGCACCCCGCCGATCCGCAGGAGCTCCGTGCCGTGCCCGTCGATCGCGAGTGTGGTCGGCGTGCGCCGCACGGACAGCGCACGGGCCAGGTCGGGCCGCTCGGTGAGGTCGAGCTCGGTGTGGTGCAGGCCCTCGGTGTGCGCGGCGAGGTCGGACAGCAGCACCCGGGCCTGCCGGCACGGCGTGCAGAACGTGGTGGACAGCTGGACCAGGGTGACCGCTCCCGGGGCGAGCTCGCGGCGCACGTCCTCGGGCAGGGAGCTACGGGTGGCGGCTTGGCGGACGCGGCCGTTGCGGGCGCGCAGGGCCAGACCGGCCAAGCTCGCGAGCACGAGCGTGCCGATCAGCACCAGCGCACCGGTCATTCACCACTCCCGCCGAGCACGACGTCGAAGGCCTTGCCCTTCACCGACAGTACGCCCTGTTCGACATTCACCGCGGTGGGCGTGACCGTGAACGGCAGCTCGCCGGGGTCGAGGGTGACCGTGAGCATGGTCAGGATGTCGGCCTCGAACTGCTCGGGCAGCTCGCCGGAGCCGAGCACGCTGTTGCGCACCTCGAGCCGGGACGGGGTGAACTTGGCCTTGGCGGCCTCGATCAACGTGATCAAGCCGTATGCGCAGAAGTCGGTCTGCTCGCCACCGATGTCGCCCGAAGCGCAGATCTTCGCGCCCGCCCTCGTGTCGTCGTCGTCCTCGAGCTCCTGGGCGCGGTCGGCGGCCGCCTGCTGCTCCTCGCTGCGCTCGTCGGGGTCGGACTGCACGTCCGCCTCGCTGATCGGGTCGATGGTGAGGTTCGTGATCGAGGAGACCAGCGGGTTCTTGTTCTCCAGGATCGCCCGGCTGACGTCGGAGGCCTTGACCCGGACCTGGCCCTCGACCTCGCGGACCTCGACCTCCTTGAGCGAGCCGGACAGGAGGTCGCCGAGCGGCGCGAGCACGCCCTGCAGGTCGACGTGCACCTCCAGGTCGCGCAGCGTGTCCTGCACCGGCACACCCTTCGCGTCGATCGACACGTGGTCGTACTCGCCGGAGAAGGCCTGCGCGAGGAAGGAGAAGCCGTGCACCTTGACCGCCGGGTCGTCGGTGAGGTTGAACTGCTCGCGGGCACGTTTGGACACCTGGTACTCGAAGACCGCCGCGGCGCCGAAGTCGACGGCCACCAACAGGCCGATGATCACCACGGACGTGATGACGAGCTTGCGCGTCCGCCGTCTCCGCCTGGGCGGGGTGCGGGGCCTGCCGGGGTTCGTCATCTCTGTCGCCCTCGCTGTCATGCCGCCATTCGCTCCGATTCGCTCGTCCGGCCCTCACACCGGCCCGCCAGCCACGTCGCCATCCGGTCGACCAGCTCCGGGGTCATCGCCGTCTCGGCGTGGCGCAGGCCGTGCTCGAGCCACAGTTCCGCGTGACCACCGGTGGCCCGGCGCAGGGCCAGCGGATGGTCCACGCCCACGTAATGATCCCCGTCGCCGTGCACCAGCAGTAAGGGGGTGGGGGCGATGCGGTGCGCGACTTCGACGGGACTGGCCGGCAACTCGATCGTCGGCGGTGCGACGCGGACGCGCAAGGCACGCATCACGAGGCGGCCGTGCGGCAGTTCGGCGAGCCAGAACAGGCGGCGCATGGCGTCGGTGTCGCGCGTCCACCAGCGTGCCGCGGCGCTGACCGCGACTACGGCGTCCGGCCGGTGCGCGCCGGTCGCCGCGTGCAGCACGGCGACCGAGCCACCCATGGAGAAGCCGAGCGTCGCGACCTTGTCGTGGCCGTGCTCGCGCGCGAGCCGGACCGCGGCGTCGAGATCGTGCACCTCGCCAGGCCCGGCGGTGCACCGCCCGCCCGAACGCCCGTGCCCGCGGAAGTCGAGCGCGACTACCGTGTGTCGCCGCGCCAGCCGGTGGAGGATGCGCGCGACGGACGGTTTGCGGACCTGGTTGGTGAACCCGTGCCCCACGACGACGGCCATTTCGTTACGGGAATGTTTCCGTCGCAACAGCAGTCCCGTCAGCCTCACGCCGTCGGCCGTGTGCTGGTGCACTCGTGTGACACCTGCGTCACGACCAGGACATTTCATGGGCACGGCGGCTATTCTCCCGGAAAGCCACGGAGCAAACCCAGAGAGGCGGGCCGTCATGAGCCTCGACCTGCTGCTGCTCACCGCGGACCCAACGCCGGGCTCGGTCGTGCCATCCCTGATGTTGCTGCCCCACCACGTGCGCACCCAGGCGCCGGAGGTGACCGCGTTGCTCGACGCAGGGTCACGAGACGTGGTGCTCGTGGACGCACGTGCCGACCTCGCCTCGGCGAAGAGCCTGTGCCGCCTGCTGACCAGCGGCGGCGACTCCGTCCCGGTCGTGGCGATCGTCAACGAGGGCGGCCTGGTCGCGGTCAACCCCGAGTGGCGCGTGGACGACATCATCCTGCCGACGGCGGGCCCCGCGGAGGTCGACGCCCGGCTGCGCCTGCTGACCTCGCGCAGCCCGGCCGGCGCACCCGGTGCCGACGGAAGCCTGCGCCTGGGCGAGCTGGTGATCGACGAGGCGACGTACATGGCGCGGCTGCGTGGGCGGCCGCTCGACCTGACGTACAAGGAGTTCGAGCTCCTGAAGTACCTGGCGCAGCACGCCGGGCGGGTGTTCACCCGGGCGCAGCTGCTGCAGGAGGTGTGGGGCTACGACTTCTTCGGCGGCACCCGGACCGTGGACGTACACGTCCGGCGGCTGCGGGCCAAGCTCGGCCCGGAGCACGAGCAGCTGATCGGCACGGTGCGCAACGTGGGCTACAAGTTCGTCCAGCCACCGAAGCCGACCGCCCAGGCGCCCGAGCCCGACCCGGTCAGGTCACTTCCGCTGTCCTGACGTTGCCGGGAGGGTCCGGCCGGTAGCCGAGATTCCGCTCAACCACAAGGAGTCTCGCCGCACCAACCCCGGCCCGGCAACACCGACCCGCCCGAACGCGCTCCGCCAACCGAAACCAACCCCGCGTGCACGCGCGTGCGGAACGCAAGAAACGCAAGCCCCACCCTGTCCCGGGGGCCACCCTCGATGCCACTCTACCGGCGATGACCGACGACAACCGGGCTCGGCGGTGTGCCTGTGGACAACCACCATCCTTGTGGACAACCCACCTCTGGGCGCGCCTCGCTGTCGGCGCGGGTCGGTAACGTCGTCGGCGTGGACATGACCTGGCAGGAGTCCGAACCCGGCGACGACGTGCGGGCGCTGCTCCTCGCGGCGAAGGAGACCGACGGTCGGCCCGAGATCGAGGCCGGCCGGCCGCTTCCGCGTGAGTTCCGCGGCGGCTTACACCTGCTTGCGCGCGACACGGCCGCGGACGAGAACGCGGACGGGAGCACGGACGCGGGCGGGCGCGAGGGACGGCTCGTCGGATACGCCCACCTCGACACCGGCGGCGACGCGTTCGGCAACCAGGTCGCCGAGGCCATCGTGCACCCGGCCCACCGCCGCCACGGGCACGGCGCACGGCTCGTTGCCGAGGTGCTGGCCAAGGCGAGCCCCAAGCTGCGGATCTGGTCTCACGGCGACCATCCGGCCGCCGCGCGCATCGCGGAGCGATACCACCTCGCACGGGTCCGCGAGCTGCTCAAGATGCGCCTCGACCGGCGCACCGACCTGCCCGAGCCGGTCTGGCCCGACGGCGTCGCCGTGCGCACGTTCATCCCCGGCCAAGATGAGCGCGAGCTGGTCGCCGTCAACGGGCGCGCCTTCGACTGGCACCCCGAGCAGAGCCAGCTCACGGTCGCCGACGTCGAGGCCACCGAGCGGGAGTCCTGGTTCGACCCGGCGGGCTTCTTTCTCGCCACCAGCAACGAAAAGATCGTCGGCTTCCACTGGACCAAGACCCATCCTGGCGACATCGGCGAGGTCTATGTCGTGGGCGTCGACCCGCGTGCGCAGGGCGGCGGCCTGGGCCGGGCGCTTACCCTCGCCGGTCTGCATCACCTGCGGGACAAGGGACTCGGCGACACGATCCTCTATGTCGAGTCGGACAACGCACCGGCTGTCGCCGTGTATCGCCGATTAGGGTTCACGGTCGCCGAAAAGGACGTCGCCTACCAGCGGTGATCGGCGAACGTCGTTACGCGACGCAACAAAAGTCACAATCCGGTGGTGTTCACGTGGTGTTCACCTGAACACCCGGCCCTGTCCACCCCCCTTCCCTAGCGTCCGCGTCGTGCCGCGAATCCAGCGGGGCACAGCGTGTCGTCCGGGCCTGCGTGCCGGCGGGCAGGACGACCCGTGACTTCGACATACCTCGAGAGGATCCAGTGAAGCGCATCCGCTACGGCCGCATCGCGGCCATCGTCGCCGCCAGTGCCCTGGCGCTGACCGCGTGCGGCAACGACCCCGTCAGCTCCGGGGGATCGGAGCAGTCGAGCGACCTGTCCGGCAACCTCGCCGGTGCGGGTGCGAGCTCCCAGGAATCGGCCATGCAGGCGTGGATCGCGGGCTTCGGCTCGTCGAACCCCGACGTCACCGTCAGCTACGACCCGGCCGGCTCCGGCGCCGGTCGCACCCAGTTCGGGGAGGGCGCGGTCGACTTCGCCGGCTCCGACGCGGTCCTCGACGACGAGGAGCGGACGGCCGCGAGTGAGCGGTGCGGTGGCGACGCCATCCACCTGCCGCTCTACATCAGCCCCATCGCGGTGATCTACAAGCTCGACGGCGTGGACAACCTCCAGTTCTCGCCGGCGACCGTGGCGGCCATCTTCGACCGCAAGATCACCAAGTGGAACGACGCGAAGATCAAGGCGGACAACCCGGACGCCGACCTGCCCGACACCCGGATCGTGCCGGTGAACCGGTCGGACGAGTCCGGCACCACCGAGAACTTCACCGAGTACCTCGCCGCTACCGCCGGTGGGGCTTGGCCGCACGAGCCGAGCGGTGACTGGCCGCTCAAGGGTGGTCAGTCGGCGCAGGGCACCTCGGGTGTCGTGCAGACCGTCCAGGGCGGCCAGGGCACCATCGGGTACGCGGACGCCAGCCAGGCGGGCCAGCTGGGCACGGCCAAGATCAAGGTCGGCGAGAGCTTCGTCGAGCCGTCCGCCGACGCGGCCGCGAAGATCGTCGACGAGTCGGAGCGGCTTTCGGGCGGGTCGGAGCACGACCTGGCCTACGAGCTCAAGCGCGACACCACGACCGAGGGCACCTATCCCATCGTGCTCGTCTCCTACACGATCGTCTGCCAGACGTATGAGGACGCGACCCAGGGGGAGCTGGTCAAGGCGTTCATCGGCTATGTCGCGAGCGAGGACGGGCAGAAGGCCGCTGCCGAGGCCGCCGGGTCCGCGCCGATCTCCGACACGCTGCGCACCGAGGTAGCGGCCGCCCTCGATGCCGTCAGCGCGGGCAGCTGATCGAGCTGGACCCCTTGTTACGGTCTGATCAGGCGGATGGGCGACCGGCCGAATCGGTCGCCCATCCGGCTGAGCCCGTCCCTTCCCGTTCCGCGGAGATGTCGTGACAACAACGGGCCAACCGGCGGCCGGGCGCGAGACGCCAACTCGACGAGGCAAGCAACGTGCACCACGGCGACCAGGCGATGTCGTGTTCGCCGGCGCCGCCCGGGTCGCCGGTGTCCTGATCCTCGTCATCCTCGCGGCGGTCGCCGCGTTCCTGTTCGCCGAGGCGTGGCCGGCGATCGGAACCCCCAGCGCCGAGCTCACCGAGAAGATCCAGTGGATCGAGGACGGCCAGTCGCTGCTCGGCTACGTGGGTCCGCTCGTGTTCGGCACCGTGCTGGCGGCGATCATCTCGCTGCTCATCGCGACTCCGATCGCCGTCGGGGTCGCGTTGTTCATTTCGCACTACGCACCGCGCAAGCTGGCACAGACGTTCGGCTACGTCATCGACCTGCTGGCCGCCATCCCGAGCGTGGTCTACGGCCTGTGGGGCGCCCTGTGGCTCATGCCCAGGGTCGAGCCGATCTTCGTCTGGCTGAACGACACCTTCCCCTTCATTCCGCTCTTCGAGGGGCCGGTGGCGAGCCCGCCACGCACGATCCTGACCGCGGGCATCGTGCTCGCGGTGATGATCCTGCCGATCATCACCGCGGTGTCCCGCGAGGTGTTCCTGCAGACGCCGACCCTGCACCAGGAGGCCGCGCTGGCGCTCGGGGCCACCCGCTGGGAGATGATCCGGCTCGCGGTGTTCCCGTTCGCCCGCTCCGGCATCATCAGCGCGACAATGCTGGGCCTCGGCCGCGCACTAGGCGAGACGATGGCCGTCGCCATGGTGCTCTCGCCGGGGCTCACCTACTCGATCTTCATCCTGCAGGCGGGCCAGCAGCAGAACATCGCCGCGAACATCGCCCTGAAGTTCCCGGAGTCGGCCAACCTCGGTGTCAACGTGCTGATCTTCACCGGCCTGGTGCTGTTCGTGATCACCCTGATCGTCAACCTGGTCGCGCGGTGGATCGTGTCGCGGCGCGCCGAGTTCTCGGGGGCCAACTGATGACGACCCTCCAGGACCCGTTGGACGTCGAGCTCGGGTCGAAGAAGCTGAGCCACGGCAGGCTGCCGCGCTTCGCCCCGATCGCCCTGCTCGCGCTGTCGCTCGCGGTCGTGTCCGGCATGCTCGCGATGTTCGGCGCGTTCTCGATCGCGCTCGCGGTGTTCCTCGGCGTCATCCTGTTCGCCGTGACGACCCTGGTGGTCGCTGGCGTCGTCGAGGGCGGCCGGGCTGCTCGCGACCGGCTCGCGACCACGCTGATGTACAGCGCCTTCGCGCTCGCCGTGATCCCGCTCGTGAGTCTGCTGTGGACTGTGCTGCAGTACGGGCTCGAGCGGTTCGACCTCTACTTCCTCACCTACACGATGCGCGGCGTGTTCGGCGGCATGGACGCCGGCGGCGTGTACCACGCCATCGTCGGCACGCTCGAGATCACCCTGTTCGCCACGGTGATCTCGGCGCCGATCGGCCTGATGACCGCGATCTACCTGGTGGAGTACGGGCCGACCCGGCTCGGCCGGGGCATCACGTTCCTCGTCGACGTGATGACCGGCATCCCGTCCATCGTGGCCGGCCTGTTCGCGTACGCGTTGTTCGCGCTGCTCTTCGGACCGGGCGTGCGCATGGGCGTGGTCGGCTCGGTGGCGCTGTCGGTGCTGATGATCCCGGTGGTGGTGCGGGCGTCGGAGGAGATGCTCAAGCTGGTGCCCAACGAGCTGCGCGAGGCCGCCTACGCGCTGGGCGTGCCGAAGTGGCTCACGGTCGTCAAGGTCGTGCTGCGCACCGCGGCGGCCGGCATCGTCACCGGTGTCATGCTCGCGATCGCCCGCGTCATCGGTGAGACCGCGCCCTTGCTGATCACCGTCGGTGTCGTCGACTCGGCCAACTTCGACCTGTTCGACGGACGGATGATGACGCTGCCGGTGTTCGTGTTCCGCCAGTACAACCAGGGCCTCGCGCCCAACGGCATCGTCACGATCAACTACGACCGGGCCTGGGCCGCGGCGCTGACGCTCATCATCACCGTCATGCTGCTCAACCTGATCGCCCGGCTCGTGTCCCGCTTCTTCGCGCCGAGGACCGGCCGCTGAGGCCCCACGACGGATCACGACTAGGAAGACGCGACCAACACGATGGCGAAACGACTCGACATCTCGAACCTGAACATCTACTACGGCGACTTCCTCGCGGTCGAGGGCGTGACGATGGCGGTTGAGCCGCGCGCCGTGACCGCGCTCATCGGCCCGTCCGGGTGCGGCAAGTCGACCGTGATCCGATCGATGAACCGGATGCACGAGGTCATCCCGGGCGCCCGCATCGAGGGCCGGATCGCACTGGACGGCGAGGACCTCTACGGCAGCTCGGTCGACCCGGTGCAGGTGCGGCGCAACATCGGCATGGTGTTCCAGCGGCCGAACCCGTTCCCCACGATGTCCATCCACGCGAACGTGATTGCCGGCATGCGGCTGAACAACCGGCGCATGTCGAAGCAGACCGCCGACGAGATCGTGGAGCGGTCGCTGCGCGGGGCGAACCTGTGGAACGAGGTCAAGGACCGGCTCGACAAGCCGGGCTCGTCGCTGTCCGGGGGGCAGCAGCAGCGCCTGTGCATCGCGCGGGCGATCGCCGTGCAGCCGGACGTGCTGCTGATGGACGAGCCCTGCTCCGCGCTCGACCCGATCTCGACACTGGCGATCGAGGACCTGATCGGCGAGCTCAAGAAGGACTACACGATCGTGATCGTCACCCACAACATGCAGCAGGCCGCACGGGTGAGCGACCAGACGGCGTTCTTCAACCTCGCCGGCGTCGGCCAGCCGGGCAAACTGATCGAGATGGACGCGACGGAGAAGATCTTCTCCAACCCATCCCAGAAGGCGACCGAGGACTACATCTCGGGCCGCTTCGGCTGACCCACCCCACGCGGTTGACCAGGAGCGGCTTACGTTCACCAACGGGAACCCATACGGGCCGAGTTACGTCACAATGGGGACCCGCACGGATGCTGATTGGTACCGTGCTGGTGTGGTGTGAGCAGGCAAAGACAGGGGCCGATCATGCTTGACGCAGGTGGTGGCGGTGGGGCGGGAATTGGCGCTGCCGCGAAAATTATGGGTATCGCGGCTGCGGCCGGCAAGTTCGCGGTGGCCGCCGCCGAGGGACACTTCGCGATCAACGAGAGCGGTGGCCGAGCGTTGCTCGAGGCCATCCGTGAGATGCGTGACTGGATCAACGGGCAGGATGCCAAGCTGACACATTTGGCGCAGGTGCCGCCGCTGGGCGGCAGCCACGGTGCCCAGACGCTCAAGCCCTATGTCCAGAACGTCGCCACCGACCAGCAGGGGTTCATCACGATGCTCAAGGAGTTCGCCCGTTCGCTCGACCAGGCCGAGCAGGGCATCAAGGACGCCATGGGCAACTACAAGAACATGGACACCGAGCTGGCAAAGCGGTACAAGGCGTGACGGGCACACCCGTGAGGCTTCTGCTGGTTCCGCTGGTGGCGGCGGTCGCGCTGGTGCTCGCCGGCTGTTCCCAGGAGACGCCGGGCAACGCCAGCCCCGGTGGCAACGGGGACGGTACCGGCCTGCCGACGATCCCCACCGAGGACACCAGCGAGCCGGCCGAACCCACCGAGACCGGGGGTGGCGACTCCGGCACAGGCGATCTGCAGCCATGTGAGCTGCTGACCAGCGCCGAACAGTCGCAGCTTCAGCTCGCCGCCGGCACCGAGGACGACATTGGCGGGCAGCGCACGTGTCTCTTCACGGCGTCTGGAAGCCACACGGTCAGCATCGGGGTCGCCGACGAGCTCGGGCTCGCGGACGTGCAGTCCAGCGGTCCGGCAACGCCGACGACCATCGGGTCGCATGACGCCGTTCAGTTCACCGGTGGCGTCAGCAGCTGCGCCTTCGCTCTCGGTGTGACGGACACGTCCCGGGTGGATGTCATTTCGGCGGCCAACGGCGACGAGGCTAGGGCCTGCGGGATCGCGAAGCAGGCTGCGGAACTTGTAGAACCCAAGTTGCCCTGAGGTAGTGGGAGTAGCGAGCAATGGCACCGCGAGGCGTGACCAATCCGTCCGATTCGGACTACGGTGGCGGGTACGACCCCACGACGGATCCGAACAGTGAGTACTACAACCCGACCCGGGATCCGAACAGCGAGTACTACATCGATCGCGGTGAGACCTCCGACACCAGCGAGCAGGCCCAGCAGGACGCCGAGCATACGGCCGACGCGCAGGAGGCCGGCGACGACGGGCTGCTCGACCGCATCATCAACATCGTCACCCGGCAGCACCGCGTCGACTCGGCCTACGATCAGGAGCTCAACGAGCAAGCCCGGGAGCTCGCCGTCGGCGTGGAGACCCGCAAACCGCCGCCGATGATGACCGGGAACTACCTGAGCAACCCGCATCCCGACCTGCAGAAGATGGTCACCCAGGGGGTGGACCCCGACGGGGTCGGGGAGATGGGCGATACTTGGATCGAGGCGGGCAACGCGATGACTCGGTTCCAGTCCGGCGTCGCGTCCGCGATCACCAACAGTGAGGCTGACTGGCAGGGTTCGGCCGGGAACTCCGCTCGCACATTCATGGCCGACGTCGGCAACTGGGTCGGCAACGCCGGGCAGAGCGCGCAGCTCGCCGGCACCCAGACGAACATCCAGGCGTCCGCGCTCGCCGACGCGAAGCGCTCGATGCCCGAGCCGGTCGACTTCGACGTGGCTGCGGCCAACCGCGACCTGCAGTCGACGACGAACCCGGTCGAGTACATGACCAAGTACCGCACCTACATGACGCAGTACTCCGCTCAGCAGGAGGCGCACCAGAAGGCGGCGCAGGTCGTGGGGACCTACGACAGCTCCCTCGCCACCGCGAGCACCATGCCCGCGTTCGCGCCGCCGCCGGCGATGAGCGGTGCGGGCGGCAAGATCAGCCCGACCGGCGGGGACAAGATCGGTGGCATCAGCAAGGCTGGAGGCCTGGCGTCGGGTGGCACCTCGGCCATCTTGTCGGGGCCGACGGGCACCGCCGGGCCCGGCGGTGGTGGGATTCCGACTCCGAGTGGCGGTGCCGACGGCGGCGCGGGTGGCGTTGGTGGCGGCGGCACGGGTACTGGCGGCACCGGCGGGCTCCCGGGTCTCCCGAGCGGCGGCTCCACCGGCGTGACCGGTCCCAGCGCAGGCGGTGAGGTCGGCGGCGGCCCCGGTCAGTTCCCGGTGCCGGGTGGCGGTGGCCCCGGGCCCGGCGGTGGCCAGCCCGGCGGTAACTTCCCCGGCGCGCCGCTGCCGGTCGGCCTTGGTGGCGGTCCTGGCGGCAGCGACGCCGAGCGCAGCGGCGGCCGGTTCGGCCTGGGCGGCGGGCGCGGCTTCGGACCGGGCGGTGGCTTCGGACCGGGCGGTGGCTTCGGGTCCGGCAGTGGGACTGGTGCGGGCGGCGGCCTCGGCTCCGGCTCGGGTGCCGGCGGTGCCGGTGGCTCGTCGAGTGCGGGTGGCCTGGGCGGCCGCGGCGGCGTCGGACCGGGCGGTGGCATGGGTGCCGGTGCGGGCGGTGCGCTGGCCGCGGAGAACGCGGCGATGCGCGGTGGCGCGGCCGGTGCCGCCGGACGCGGTGCCACGGGCATGGGTGCCCCGATGGGTGCCGGGCGCGGTCAGGGCGATGAGGACGATGAGCACCAGCGGCCGTCGTTCCTGGTCGAGGGCGATCCCGATGCGGTGTTCGGTACCGACGAGATGACCGCACCGCCTGTGATCGGTGAGTGATGGTGCGGTCCTTCTCGCTGTCGCTCGCCGCGGCGGACATCGTGGCCGAGTTGCTGGGGGTGAACATCCGGTTGTTCCCGTTCGAGATCCCCAGCGTCGGGGAGTTCCAGGTGGACCGGCAGCGGATCACCCGCGCGGTCATCGCCGACCTGGCCAAGCGGGGCCTCGTCGGGGTGAACGGGTTCGATCCCGACCTCGAGTGCGCCATGCGGACGTTGTCGGACTACGTGATCGCGGTGGCCGTGATGGGCACCGTCGAGAAGAACCAGGAGATCTACGCGCGGGCGTCGGCCACGAAGGACACGGGTGTGCTGGCGGTCAAGGAGAAGCAGAGCATGCGCTTCGAGCTGATCCGGCCGACCGCGCTAGCGCTGACGCTCGTCGGTCTGCTGCCGAAGGCGCAGGCGGGACCGGGCCAGTCGGTGACGATCCGCCGGCCGGCCCCGGCCCGGCACCGGCGCGACGACGGTGAGCAGACGGTCTTCGGCGAGCAGGTTCGGGCCACGACCGAGCAGCAGCTGCGCGCGGCGGCGAGCTATCTCTCCCGGCCGCGCACGGGCACCGGCTTCTTCGCGGTGAGCGGCCGCGACCGGCACGGCCGCGAGGTTCGCGCCGGCGGGCTGACCTGGCTGGACACCGACGCCGGTCGATACCTGACCCTGTCCCGCCCACCGGACGAGGACGGCGTGATCACCGGCACCTTCTCCCCGGCCGACACGTCGCGGCTGACCCACCAGCTGGGCGAGATGATCGAGTCGGTCGCGCCAAACCGCTGACCTCTCGCCGCTCCCCACCCGCACCTGTCCACAGTCCGCTCGTCACGCGACCGAAACCGTCGGTGGTGCCGAATAGGCTGGAAAGCGGGGGCCCCCACGTGTCGCCGGACGTTGTCCACAGGGGCGGCTGTGCGGCCGGTTTCGTCGGTGGGCGTCGGTACGCTGGATTCCGGGGCCGGAGGCCGCCGGAAACGCTCAGAGCACGTCGTCGTGGGCGGCACCCGGCATGCGGCCCGTCACCACGAACACGACCCGCTTGGCCACCGACACGGCGTGGTCGGCGAAGCGCTCGTAGAAGCGGCCCAGCAGCGTCACGTCCACCGCCGAGGCCACGCCGTGCGGCCAGTCCTTGTCCATGATCACCGAGAACAGGTGGCGGTGGAGGTCGTCCATCTCGTCGTCCGCCCGCTCCAGGGAGTGGGCCTGCTCGATGTTCTTGCTCAGGATGACCTGCTCGGCCTCGCGCGCCAGCTCGACCGCCACCCGGCCCATCTCCGCGAAGTGGGGCCGCACCTGCTCGGGCAGCACCGGCTGCGGATGCCGGCGCCGCGCGGCCTTCGCCACGTGCAGCGCCAGGTCGCCCATCCTCTCGAGGCTCTCCGCCGCGTGAATGGCGGCCAGTACGCTGCGCAGGTCCGTGGCCACCGGCGCCTGCAGGGCCAGCAGCGCGTACGCGTGCTCCTCGCACGCGGACCTCGTCTCGTCGACCTTCGTGTCGTCGCCGATCACCTGTTCGGCCAGGCGCAGATCGGCATCGAGCAGCGAGCGGGTGGCGAGCTCCATGGCCGTCGCGACCATCGAGCACATGCCGGCTAGCTCCACGACGAGCTCGCCGAGTTCGACTTGGTAGGCCTCGCGCATGGCGACAGCCTACGGGTGCGGCCACTCACGAAGCGCATCGCTCGATGAATCCCGGGTGAACCCCAGGCCAACGAATGAAGCGCCTGGTCAGGCGCAGGAGACGTCTCCGCCGTTGACCGTCGAGAGATCCTCCGGCAGCGGCTGCCCGCCACTGCCCTCACCGGGCGCGACCACCTCGCCGTCGAAGCCGGGACCGATGATCAGCTGCACCGCGCCCGCCAGCGACGGATCCTCGACGAGCTCCGCGTCGGGCACCGAGGATCCGAGCGTCCGCGCCTGCGCCTCGCTGCCCTTCGCGTACTTGATGACCGTGCGGTCCACGTTCTCCGGCGCCGCGTCCACCCACACGATCTGGTAGCCCAGGTCGGCGAGCTGGTCGGCGGTGGCGCCGGCGATGCCGCCGGTCGGGTTGCCGCCGTTGAACACCTGCAACTTGATCGTCTTCGGGTCGACCGGTCCGCTCGGCTGCGCCGCCAGCCCGGACTGCAACTGCTGCGTGCCGCTGCCCGGCGACTCGCCGGGCAGCGGGGAGTCCTCGCGGATCGCGGAGAACAGCGCCTTGGTGTCGTCGACGCGCAGGTCCTCGTTGCCCCGCTCGTTCGCCTCGCCGACGGTCGGCACGGTGACGAACGTGACCCGCCCGGCCTCGATGCCCTGCAGGGACTGACCGAGCGTGAACATCTGTTCGACGCCGATGTTGTCGCCGAACGTCGACTTCGAGAACGCCTGCACGAAGCCCGTGAGCTTGCCCGGGTCGAGCAGCACCTCGGACGACATCGCCTTGCGCAGCAACGAGGACAGGAACCGCTGCTGGCGGATGATCCGGCCGTAGTCCGACGTCACGTCGCCCTGCACGTGCCGGGCGCGGACGAAGTTGAGCGCCTCGTCGCCGCTGAGCGTGACGTTCTCGCCGGCCACCGGGACGATCGTGCCGAGGACGTCGTCCTTGAGCGGCCGCTCGACGCACACCTGCACCCCGTCGACCGCGTCGACCATGCCCTTGAAGCCGTTGAAGTCGACGCCCACGAAGTGGTTGATCATGAGCCCGGAGAGCTGCTGCACCATCTTGGTCACGCACTTCGGTCCGCCGACCTGGTAGGCGGTGTTGAGCTTGACACCCTCCTCGGCCGGCTTCCGCTCCCCGGTGTAGTCCCCGGACTTGGGGTCCCATGCCTCGCAGGCGGGCCGGGTGACCTCGAGGTCGCGGGGGAACGACACCACGACGGCACGCTCACGGTTGGCCGGGATGTGCGCGATCATCACGGTGTCCGAGCGGGCGCCGAGGACGTTGCCCTCGTCGCCGGCCCCGTCCTCGGCCGCCGCGCCGGCGCGCGTGTCGGAGCCGACGAGGAGGAAGTTCTCGTCGCCGCTCTGCTTGGCGGCGTCCTGGATGGCGTCGGAGTTCGGGTCGAGCGCGTCGACCTGTTGCGAGCTCGCGTCGACCCAGCTCTTGAAGCCCCACGCGATGCCGGTCGCCACGAACACCAGGATCGCGGCGGTCGCGGCGAACGCGCGGATGGCGAGCGTCGAGCGGGTCCGGCGGCGCGACTTCTTCTCCTGCAGCCGCGTCGGGCCGCCGCCGTCGGGGAGCATCTCGGCGAGCTCCTCGGGGGCATCGGCCTGCTGCGGCGCGACCTGCGGCCGGGGCCCGTTGATGGTCTGCCCGGCGACCAGCTCGTCGAGCCGGTCCATCTCTTCGTCGTCGTGCCGCCACGGCATGAGCTTGCGGCGCTTGGCCTTGCGCTCGCGTTCCTCGGCCTGGATCTCGTCGTGCACGGCGGAGAAGCGGGCCAGCGTGTGGTCGATGCCGCGGCGCTTCTGGACCTCCTCGCCGATCGCCTCCATCTCGGCGGTCATCGAGATGGCGTCCTCCTCGGGGAGGCGCGGGGGCGGCAGCGGGACCGGGCCCTGCCCACCCGGCATGGAGCGCTGACCGACCGGCTCCTGGCCTCCCGGCCGCGCCGCCGGGATCGGGGGAGCTCCGTCCATCATGGGGTCGGCGGGCCGGGGCAGCGGCCCGGACGGGTGGCGGCCGCCTGGCGGTTGTTCGCCGGGTCCTGAGGGGTGACGGCCGCCGGGCTGGTCGCCGGGGAGCGGGCCTGAAGGGTGGTGGCCGCCGGGCAGCTGGTCGCGGGGAATCGGGCCGGAGAGGTGGCGACTGCCCGGCATCGGGTCGCGCGGTAGGGGGCCCGAGGGGTGGCGGCCGCCCGGCATCGGGTCGCCGGGACCGAGTTGTTGGTGGCCGCCGGCCATCGGGTCGCCGGTGAGCGGGCCGGGGTCGCCGGGGATGGCTCGGTAGCCGGAGCTCTGGCCGGGTCCACGCAGCCCTTCCGGTAGCGGGCGGCTCCCGGTGGAGTGGCCGGGGGGCAGCGGGCGACCACCGGTGGACTGCCCGGGGGCGGGTGGCACCGGCCGGGGACCGGACGCCTGCCCTGGCGGCAGGGTGGGGCCGGGACCACCGGGGCCGAAGCCCCCAGGAGGCATGGCGCGGCGGCCTGTGCCCTGGCCAGGACCGAACCCGCCCTCGGGTGCGCCACGCCCGGCGCCCGGGCCGAAACCGTTTTCGGCCGGCCCGCCTGGTCCGAAGCCGCGTTCTGGTGCACCGGCGCGCGGCCCGAAGGCGTTGTCGGATTCGGCGCCCGGGCCGAACCCGTTGGCTGGCGCCGCACTTGGACCGAACCCGTTGTCGGCCGGCGCGCCGAACCCGTGGTCGGTACCCGCGCCCGGGCCGAAGCCGCGCTCTGGTGCGCCTGGTCCGAAGCCGTTGTCGGGCGCGACACCTGGGCCGAAGCCGTCGGGTGCGGCGGGTCCGGGGGTTCGGTCGAAGCCGTAGTTGGCCGCTGGGCGGAAGTCGTCGTGGGGCGTTGGGCCTGGGCCGAAGCCGCTGTCCGGAGTGCCTGGCCCGAAACCGCCGTCTGGCGCCGCGCCAGGGCCGAAGCCGCTCGGCCCGGGGCCGAAGGTGTCCGGGGCGGCTGGGCCGAAGCCGCGGTCCTGTGCCGCCGGTCCGAAGCCGTTGTCCGGTGCGGCGCTGGGGCCGAAGTCGCCGTCGGGGGCGGTCCCCGGGCCGAAACCGCTGTCGAACGGGCTGAAGCCGCCGTCTGCCGGCGGTCCGAAGTCGCTCCCGGGGGTGGCTGGGCCGAAGCCCTGGTCGGGCATCGCGCGGCGGCCGGTGTGCTGGCCGGGGCCCAAGCGGTTGTCGAGGCCGTTGTCGAGGCCGTTGTCGAAGGCGGCTCGGTGGGCGGCCTCCACACCGGGGCCGAAGCTGTGGGGTCCATAACCGTCGTCGGGCCTGGCGCGGCGGCTGATGTTCTGGCCGGGGACGGGAGGCACGGGATAGCTACCGGAGCGCTGGCCCGGGGTGTCCGGCCTGACGCGGCGATCCGTGTGCCGCGTCGGTGGCGGGTCGGCCGGTGGGTAGCCGGGTGGCTCCGGGAACGCGTGGGAGCCGGTGGCCGACGGCTCGGCGGAGGGGAACCCGTGCGGCTCGGGTAAGGCGCGGCGACCGGTCGACTGGCCGGGGGCGGGCGGCACGGGGCGGCGGCCCTCCGACTCGCCGGACTCCGGCCACTGGGGG